>JAHFDV010000328.1:1080-6928 GCA_023248815.1 Myxococcales bacterium | reverse complement strand
GAGTTCGTCGGCGGAACGGTCGATCCGGCCGTTTTTCCGCAGCGCTTCGAGATCGACTACGTGCGCGTCTACCAGAAGTGAGCTGAAACCTCGAGGCGACCTTTCGGTCTCCGTCGATACGGTGCGGTCGATGGATTACGATCGTGTCTTCGTGACCGAACGGGCGCTAGCAACGACGGAGCCGCGTTACCGCATCCAGGAAGAGATCGGTTCGGGTGGCATGGCCGTCGTGAACATCGGCACGCTCGTCGGCGCCGCCGGATTCTCGCGCGTTGTCGCGATCAAGCGTCTCCATGCTCATCTCGCACACGATGCACGTTTCACGGCGATGTTCGTCGACGAAGCGCGGCTCTCATCGCGGATTCGCGCGCCGAACGTCGTCCAAACGCTCGACGTCATCGAGGATGCAGCCGGCGTCGCCCTCGTCATGGACTACGTGGTCGGCGTGTCTCTTTCGCAAATCACCGAGGAGGCAAACGGTCCTCTGCCCCTCGGCGTCGCGACCGCCATCCTCTGCGATGTCCTTCGAGGCCTCCATGCAGCGCACGAAGCAAAAGGTAAAGATGGGCGGTCTCTCTCGATCGTCCATCGTGACGTGTCGCCTAAAAATGTTCTCGTCGGCAAAGACGGGATCGCTCGCGTGATCGACTTTGGCGTCGCGAAGGCGGCGCAGCGTGAAGCCATCACCTCCACCGGCGAGGTCAAAGGAACGTTCGGCTACATGGCGCCCGAACAAATGATCGTCGACCGCACGGTGACGCGCACCGCCGACATCTATGGTGCGGCTGTCGTGTTCTGGCAGTTGCTCGCCGGCGTGCCGCTCTTTCCCGGCAATGACATCGCGTCGCTCCGATCACGCCTCGCAGGTGCCAAGCCGCGCTCCGTCCGCGAGCTGAATGCAGAGGTTCCGCCGGAGCTCGATGCCCTCATCCATCGTGCTCTCGATGACGACGCGAAGAACCGCCCACGAACGGCGCTCCTCTTCGATGAAGAGATCCGGCGTATCTCCCCTCCCGAGCCCCGCGCATTCGTCGAAAGTTGGGTCTACGATCTCTTGGGTCCCGCGATCGATCTGGCGGAAGAGCGCGTGGCGCGGACCGAAAGAGCGGCCGAGAGTCTCGCGGCCGAGGCTTCTGCGATTGTCGTCCACTCGCGCGAGTCCCAGGGTCGCGTTCTCGCCGATGACGAAATGAAGACGACGGTCGACGCGCCGCGGCGCCACCGTCTGTCGCGTCCGCTCGCGAGCGTCGTGGCGGTGGGTGCCTTGCTCACGCTGCTTCTTTCATGGAAGTTCCTCGCCACTCCCCGGCCGGAAGCTCGGTCGCTTGCCGCCGACGACCTCGCCCCGAGTACGACTACGGCTCCCATCGAACCGGAGCCATCTCCGTCGTCCGTCACTTCCGCCGTGGTGGTTGCCCCGACTGCGAGTACATTCGACGGACCTCCCAAAGAGAACGGGACTCGCCCCCTGCGCCGAAAGGATCGACGCACCTCGCGCTGCAACCCGCCCTATACGATCGATGAAGCCGGCCACAAGGTTTACAAGCCGAACTGCCTCTAGCGCCGCCTTGGTGCTCATGTGGAGTGCGGCAAGCGCTCACGCCGACCCTTCGAAGCAAGAATGCGTCGATGCCGCGCTCGAAGGACAAAAGCAACGTGACGAAGGACACTGGCTGAGCGCGCGCGAACGATTCGCGAGATGCACCTCCTCGAGTTGCCCCACCGTCGTCCGCGAAGACTGCGGGCATTGGCAAACCGAAATCGCCGAAAAAATTCCGACGATTGTCCTCGGAGCAAGAACGGCGGACGGCAATGAGCGCGTCGACGTGACCGTCCTCGTCGATGGCAAACCATTTTTCTCGCGCCTCGATGGCCTTCCGAAGCCGATTGATCCGGGCGCGCATCGTATCGAGCTCGCAACGCAAGACGGCCTACGTGCCGAGGCGAATCTCGTGTTTCGCGTGGGAGAACCCGGCCGCGTGTTCGTCGCAACGCTCATGGTTTCTGCAAGCGGCGAGGTCGCGCGTGTCCCTGCCCGCACCACGGTCGAGTCGCCTTCGGTGCTTCCGATGGTCGTGACTGGAGGACTGACGCTCTTGGGAGCTGCTGCAACCATCGCTTTCGCCCTCTCGGCAGACTCGAAGCGCGATCAACTTCGCGGCGAGTGCGCTCCCACGTGCACGGACGATCGAACGTCGAGTGTTCGTACGAGCCTCGCCCTCGCGAACGTCTCGCTCGTAACGAGCATCCTTGCTGGTAGCGCCTTCACGTTTTTCACGATCAAGTATCTGGGCGACCGATCCCGCGTTCAGATCACGCCCTCTGTCTCGACGACGAGCCTCGGAGGTTCGGTGATGCTTCGCTATTGAGCGGTGGTGCTCGGCGACAGATTGGTCACTGCTCGGACTCGTCCTTCGCTCGATTCCGAATACGCTGAAAATAACGACGACCGATGCCCGCAGCCGCAGCGGCGTTGCCGACGTGGCCTCCGTGTTGCGCTAGCACGCGCACGAGGTAGTGGTGCTCGAACGCACGCGCAATCGCGTCTCGGGCCGAGAAGAAAGGCAAGTCTCGAGCAAGCACCCGTTCGAAGTCGTCTCCTGGCTCCGACGTCTCGGAGTTGCCGATCGGACCTTCGTTCGGGGCTCCCACCGTGACTGCAGTCGCGTCGAGCGAAGGCAGCGCGCCGAGAGCAAGGTGCTGAACGACGAGATTGCGCAACTCGCGCACGTTTCCAGGAAAAGGATAGGCCTCGAGTCGCTCGAGAAGATCGTCGCCCAGCACATGCTTACCGCCACCATCTGCCTCCGAGAATTTCCGCGCGAACGTCTGCGCGAGAAACGCTACGTCGCCTTCGCGCCTTCTCAGCGGCGGGAGCTCGATGCGACCGACCGCGAGCCTGAAGTAGAGGTCGTCACGAAAGCGACCGTCTTGGATCTCTTTTTCGATGTTGCGCCGCGTCGCCGAGAGAATACGCACGTCGACCTTCACGACGCGTGAGCCTCCGACGCGACGGACCTCTCCGCGCTCGATCGCGCGCAGGAGCTTCGCTTGAAGGGACATCTCGAGATCGCCGATTTCGTCGATGAAAAGTGTACCGCCGTGCGCTTCTTCGAACACACCCGGGTGGCTCGTGACCGCTCCCGTAAATGCGCCGCGTTCATGACCGAAGATCGTGGCTTCGGCGAGACTCGGCGCGATGGTCGTGCAGTCGAGAACGACGAATGGTCCATCTCGCCGAGAGCTTGCGTCGTGGAGAGACTCCGCCAACACTTCTTTTCCCGTCCCAGTCTCGCCCTCGATGAGAACGGGAACCATCGCGCGTGCGAGCTTTTCGCAATGAGAATAGAGGCGCCGCATGACGGCGCTTCGTCCGAGGGTGTTTCCAAAACGATCGGCCTCGCTCGATGGTGGAGGCACTTCCGTGAGGCTCTCCACTCGGAGGGTCGTAGCTCCAAAGCGAAGCGTCTCCCCTCCAACGATGAGCGCATCGAAGACGCGCAAGCCGTTCACGAACGTCCCGTTGGTCGAGTTCAGATCTTGGAGGCGAACCCCCGCGTTCGAGGTCTCGAGAGCCGCGTGCCTGCGAGACACCTGGGGATCCTCGAGACGGATGTCACACGACTTACTCTGACCGACGAACACCCGTGACGAGGCGGCGCCGTCGACATCGAAGGTCGACCCCGCATTCGGGCCATCGACGACGACGAGCACGCAGCCCTTCGCAAGGCGGTTACTCGAAGCGAATCCCTTCGAGACTTCGGTCGAACCCTTTCCGAGCGCATCGGACATCGACCCATCTTATCAGTACGACTTCGAGATCGGCGCCCCGCTGCCATGCTTCACGCGCGAAATGCGCGGTCTTTCCGCGGCCCGAACGATGCGCGCACGAGTGAGTGAGGGCGCTACACCTCGAACGAGGATTTAGGTCCATTCTTTCGGAGATTTAAGACGAGCACTTGGGACGGGCATTCTGACATCTCGCTGCTATTGTCGGCTTACTTGCGCTCTCTTAATGCCGCTCTGTTCCTCCCGCTCTTACCTCTCGCCATCGCGTACGGATGCGGAGGCGACGAGCACGTCGCCACCCCGAAATTCGAAGATCCGGACGCGTCCGAGCACGAGCCCGACTCGGGCCCTGAGGTCGAGCCCGAGGCTCCGACCGTCGTGCCGGGGTCCAAAGAGCGCTTCGTGCTGCACGGCACGATCGTCACGCCGGACACGATTGTCGAAGGCATCGTGCTCGTCGAGGGCGCGAACATCACCTGCGTCGGAACCGAAGACGAGTGTGGAGGCGAGCTCGGCGCGGAAGGCGCAACGATCGTCTACACGAAGGGCATCATTGCCCCAGGCTTGATCGATACGCACAATCACATCCTCTTCGACATCTTCGACAACGACGATTGGGTGCCGGAGAAGGTCTATACGAACCACAACGACTGGACGCTGGAGAAGCGTTACCAAGCGATGCTCGACGTGAAGCAGTGCTTGGTGAACGACTCTCAAGGCAAGCCCACTTGGTGTACGAGCACTCCGTATGGAACCGCGGCAGGTAGTCTCCGCTGCGAGGTCGACAAGTTCGGTGAGCTGAAAGGGCTCATCGCCGGAACGACGAGCATCGTCGGTCTTCCTGGCACATCGAGCCAATGCTTCTCGTCCGTCGCGCGCTCGATCGATCTCGCTCAAAATGGAATCGACGCACCCGACAAAATTCAAACGAGCGCTCTATTTCCTCCGGCAAAGAGCGCCCTCGACGGCGTCTGCGCGAACTTCGCAGACATGTCGACCGACGCATATCTCATCCACGTCGGAGAAGGCACGGACGCGCCCTCGCTCGCCGAGTTCGACAAGTTCCTTTCGATCGCTACCGACCCGCTCTGCATCGCGTCTCCGAAAACGACGATTACGCACGGCACCGCATTCACGCAGCAGCAGTTTGCGACGATGGGTCAAGCAGGTATGAAGCTCACGTGGTCGCCGCAGTCGAACGTCTCGCTCTACCAAGCGACGACGAACATCCCGCTGGCACTCGACGCGAACGTGACGGTCGCACTCGGCCCCGACTGGTCGATGGGTGGAAGCCAGAACATGCTCGACGAGCTCCGCTTTGCCAAAAAATACAGCGACGACAACTGGAGCGCTCGGCTCTCCGCAAAAGACATCGTCACGATGGCGACGACCAACGGAGCTGCAGCGATTGGCCTCGGCGACAAGATCGGTTCGATCAAGAAGGGCATGCTCGCGGACCTCGTCGTCATCGCGAAGGACCGCAAAAAGCCCTACGAGGGCATTCTCGAAGCGCGTCCCAAAGACGTGCGCCTCGTGATGATCGGCGGAACGATCGCCTACGGTGATCGCGTGCTCGAGGAGGCCGCCCCGACCGAGCCAGGCTGCGAGAAGATCGACATCTGCGGCGTCGACAAATTTCTCTGCGTGGCCCTCGCAACGTCGGAGAACAAGCTCGATCAAACCTACGCAACCATCCAGCAAGCACTGACGCAAGCCCTGCAGAGCGCCGACTCGCTCACGCCCGAAGACGGCTGGAACTTCGCGCCGCTTCCGCCGCTCGTCAAATGTGACTGACACTGTTCGCGCCGAGACCGCACGACCCTGACCCGCAGGATCTACGGCGCGCGACCGAGACGTGCGATAGCCGAGAGGAGATCTGCGGGGTTCACGGGCTTTCCCATGTGCGCGGTGAATCCAGCGGCGATCGCTTTTCTCTGATCTTCGATGCGCGTGTAGGCCGTGAGTGCAATCGCCGGCGTCGCACCGCCCTCGGCGTCGGAGAGCTTTCGCACGCGCTGAATCAACGAGTAACCGTCCTCCCCTTGCATGCCGATATCGC
>JAHFDV010000328.1:0-1070 GCA_023248815.1 Myxococcales bacterium | reverse complement strand
GCTGACGAGCACGTCGGGGCGGAACGACCGAAGACTCTCGAAGCCGTCGGCGGCGGATCCCGCGGTCGCAACGCGGAGCCCCGCGAGCGTGAGGACCTCTTCGAGCAGCTCGCGCGCATCCGGCTCGTCGTCGACGACGAGGATGCGCAAGTTCGAGTTCTCGAGCTCGGGGAGGTCGAGACGAATCGATCGCGGCGCTTCGACTTCCGCTGCGGGATGGATGGACTGCCGCGTGACGTGGAGCGGAAGAGTGATCTTGAACGTCGCGCCGCGACCAATGCCCGGACTCTCCGCGTCGACGGTCCCGCCGTGGAGCTCGACGATGTGGCGAACGAGTGCGAGCCCCAGTCCGAGGCCCCCAAACCTCCGCGTCGTCGAGCCGTCGGCTTGGCGGAATCGTTCGAACACGTAGGGCAAGAACGCAGGGTCCACGCCTTGCCCGGTGTCCTTCACCGACAGCGAAACCGCGCTCGCGTCTTGTTCGAGCAGGACTTCGATCGAACCGCCCGCCTCGCTGAACTTCACGGCGTTCGAGAGCAAATTCCAAACGACCTGTCGAAGGCGTTCGGGGTCTCCCACGAGAAGATACGGGCCGCGCGTGGCGTCGAGCGTGATCGCGATTTTGCGTGCGAGGGCCGAGGGGCGAACGACGTCGAGCGCTTCGTTGACGATCGTGACGAGATCGGTCGCAACGGGTTCGACACGTAATTTGCCCGTGATGATGCGCGACACGTCGAGGATATCGTCGACGATTTGCGACTGCGCTTTGCAGTTGCGATAGATGACCTCGAGGGGCTTCTCGAGTTCGGGATCGAGCTTCTTTTGTCGAAGAACGCTCACCCACCCCATCATCGCGTTCAGCGGCGTCCTCAGCTCGTGCGAGACCGTGGCGAGGAACTCGTCCTTGATGCGGTTCGCCTCCTCCGCTCTTCGCGCCGCCTCTGTCGTGTCCGAAAGTAGACGATTTTTCTCGATCGCGATCGCGCCCCGTCGCGCGAGCTCTTCGGCGAGCGCGAGATCCGACCGTGAATGCGAGCGCCCACTCTTTCCGAAGCAGAGCGTGAGCGCAC
>JAHFDV010000068.1 GCA_023248815.1 Myxococcales bacterium | reverse complement strand
ACCGCGCGTGACTACGCGCCGAAGGAAGAGCGCGCGAAGAACGCCATCCTGCGCATCGAGAAGCTGCCTGCGTTGGCGGCCCTTGGAAAAAAGCAACTCACGACGCCCCCCAAGGTCTTCACCCAGATTGGCATCGAAGAAGCGAAGGGTGCCAAGTCCTTTCTCGAAGACGAACGAGTCGCCTTGAAAGCCGCGCTCCCGAGCGAAGCCTCGCGCATCGATGCAGCGGTCGATCACGCGATCTCCGCCTATGCGGAATACGCACGTTTTCTCGAGAAAGAAGTGCTTCCGCGCTCGAGCGGAAACTTCCGCGCAGGAAAGCCATTTTTCGAATTTCTCCTTCACGAAGACCTCTCGCTCAAAGAGAGCAGCGACGAGCTACATGCGCTCGGCAAACGCATCTTCGACGAGACCGAGGCCGAGCTTCTTCGCGTGGCCCAGTCGATCGATCCGAAAGCGACGACGTGGGCCGAGGTCGTCGGGAAACAGAAATCACATCATCCCAAGGCGGGCGAGCTTCTCGCGTCGTACGCGCGCGAGGTCGCACGTGCGCGCGCTTTCCTCGTCGAAAAGGGCGTCGTTAGCTTTCCGCAAGGTGAGCATTGTGAGGTCGTCGATACGCCGTCGTTTCAGCGCAGCACGACGACGGCCGCTTACGAAGAGCCCGCACCTTTCGATCGCGTCACGCAGGGGCTCTTCTTCGTCACTCCCGTGGACCTCACGAAGTCGAAGAGCGTTCAAGAAGAGATGCTTCGCGAAAACGACTTCGGCGACATCGTCGATACCGTCGTGCACGAGGCCTACCCGGGACACCATCTTCAGCTCTCGTTCGCACGCGCGCACCCTTCCATGGTGCGGCGCGCCGTCGACAGCTCTCTCTTTGCCGAGGGGTGGGCGCTCTACTCCGAGGAGCTCATGAACGAGCTCGGCTACTACAAGAAAGAAGAGCGCCTGATGCAGCTCGAGTGGACGCTCGTTCGTGCCGCTCGCGTTCTCATCGATCTCGGGCTCCACACGGAATCGATGACGGTCGAAGAGGCGATTGATCTCCTCGTGAAACGCGTTCACCTCGAGCGGCCGACGGCGACGGCCGAAGTGCACAGGTACACGACGAGCCCGACGCAGCCACTCACGTACTTGGTGGGCCGCGAGACGATCTTCCGACTCCGCGAGCGCTACAAAAAACGTGAAGGCGACAAGTTCACGTTGAAGCGCTTTCACGACGAGCTCCTTTCGCACGGGACGATTCCCCTCGCTTTCGTCGAGCGCGAGATGTTCGACACGCCGTAACCGTCTCAGAGCGCAATTCACAACGTGAATGCGCTCAGAAAATAAAGAGAGCTGCGAACAGGCATCGAGAAATCGAGCCAAATTCGCGTCGCTCGCCGGCGGTGGCGACCGAATTTGGCGGCTTCGGGGAGGTGAGCTTATGCTCTGGCTGAGCTTGCAGCGAGTCGCGTTCCTCGCTATCTCCCGAGCCCACGATGGATCCGACCTTGCTTCGCCAGTACATGGCGACCGTCTACGAGCTTCCGAGCACCAATGGTCCGCTGCGCGCTTCGATGGACGGAGACGCCGTCACCGATATCTCCGCACTGCCGGAGCTCCTGACGAAGCCCTTCGCGATCATCACGGCCTTCAACCCGCGCTCGATGCTGCTTCCGCGCAAAGTGAACGAGGGACGTCACCAGGTGCTGCGCGAGCTCTTGATCCTCGGCTGCTACCGTGTCGAGAATTGCGTCGGCTACGACGAAGAACCGGAAGGTGCGTGGCGCGAGCCATCCTTCCTCGTGCACGGGGTCGAGCGCGACGAAGCGATCTCCTTCGGACGCGTCTTCCGACAGAACTCGATAATCGTGTGCAACAAGGGCCGTCCAGAGGTCGTCGTAACCGATCCGACCTGCGACGACGTCGGGCGCGTATTCATCGGAAACTGGCGTCTTCGCAGCTGAAACGAGCAAAATGCCGAAGGATTCACGGCGGCGGCCATTCTCGAAAAACGAGCCTAGGGCGACGGGACAGAAGCCCCTCGCTGCGCTACCTTTGAGGGCTATGGGAACGAAGGGGATCGCCACTCACGCCGCCGTAATTGACAACGACGTCGAGCGCTACCGAGCACTCCTCCAGGCCCACATGGTCAAAAAGGGGCTGCGCGCGACGGACCAGCGTCGCCTCATCGTCGACACGTTCTTCGAAGCGCCCAATCACATCAGCATCGAAGAGCTGCTCGCGAAGGTTCGCGCGCAAGATCCGCGCGTCGGTTATGCGACCGTGTATCGCACGTTGAAGCTTCTCGCCGAGTGTGGCGTCGCCTTCGAGCGCAAGTTCAGCGACGGTCTCACGCGGTACGAGCTCGCCGACGGCGACGCGCATCATCACGATCACCTCATCTGCGTCGAGTGCGCGACCATCGTCGAATTCGAAGAAGACCGCATCGAAGAGCTCCAGGAAGAGATCGCGACGCGCCACGGATTCCTTCTCCGCAGCCACAAGCACGAGATGTACGGCGTCTGCCCGGCCTGCCAGGTGAAGATGCGCGGCCGGCTGCGAGCCTAAACTGCGGTGTGCCTGAGCTGCAGGCGAGCTAGCGCTCAGGTCTCTTTGGCGAACGAGTGCTCGTCGGTGACGAGCCAGTCGGCGGCGACGTCTCCTTCGGTAATCGGGATCTCGATCATGAATTGGAATTGATAGGCGACGGCGATCGTCTTCGGCGGAGATGCGCTTCCGGCGAGACGCGCGATCGCGCGGTCGTAGTAGCCGCGGCCGTATCCGATGCGGTGCCCCGAGGGGGCGATCGCGAGTGCGGGGACGATCATCACGTCCATCGATTCGAACTTGGGAGCATCGAGCGCGGGTTCACGAAACCCGTAACCTTGCTCCTCCATCGAGTCGACGGCGGAAGGAACGCGAAACACCATGTCGTTCGTCTCTTGATCGATCGCCGGGTAGCCGATGACGACGCCACGCGCGCGTAGTGCTTCGTCGAGAGGTCGCAGGTCGACCTCGTGGCGCTCTTCGATGGGATAGAAGAGAGCGACGCTCTTTGCCTCTTGGATCCACGGGTGCGCGAGGAGATGGGCGACGATCTTCTGGGATCGCAGCTGGCAGCTCGCGGCGGGAGTCGTCTTCCGAAGACCACGCATGCGCTTTCGCAATTCGACCTTCACGCGCCGCCGAATCTCTTCTTCGGGCGGAAGCGTGCGTGGATGCGGATCGTGTTGAAACGGATTCGGGGGAAGGATGTCTTCAGGCTTCATGGAGAGGCGTCACCTCGGGGGGAGGACCGTAGCGCAAAGCTCGGGAATACGAGCCTCTTACCGAGATCGAACGTCCGGCCGTCCTTCGAGCGATGCGCGAGCGTCTTCGCACCGACGTCGTAAAAGTCGATGCGTTCGCTCGTCGATGCGCTCGCGCTCGCAGCCGATTGCGTGACGATGGCCGCACGAAGGAGCGGAAGGTCGGACGGCGTCGCGATGGCGCGCGGTGTCTCCTTGGCGCGCTCCTCGAGAAAGGTCTCGAGAAGGGCCGCCTCCTCTTTGGAGAGATCGCGCGCTTCTGGAGCGCGAAGATGGAAGCCCGAACCTTTTCGCGCAATGTCGAAGTGCGTGTGATCGAGGTCGAAGGTGAGCTCGCCGATCTCGTCGGGAGATGACTGCAGAAGATGCGGCTCTTGGATGTTCGTGCGGGTAACGAGGTCGAGTGCTTCTTTGACCCACGCGTCGTCGATACAGCCGTCGACGACGGGCAGCGGTGCAACTCGCTGCGCCGCGCGGCCCGTGGGGCACGCGCCGCCAACACGCAACATCGCTTCTTGCTTCGCGCGCGTCTTGATCGCAAAGGTGAGGATGTCGTGCGCGTCGTTCGGCGGCGGTTGAAAGCCGATGAACGTGAGATCGCTGAAGGTCGATTCGACCTCGCGAACGAAAGAGCTCGAAGCGAGCACGCGATCTTGCGTGACGAAGCTCGCGTTGTCGACGCGGCGAAGCGAGATCGCCCCCGCTGGCGCGGCAATCGAGATCTCGGCGATGTCGGCGAGGGGAAAGCCGAACACGCGGGTCTCGCGAAACGCATCGCGATCGAGCGCGATCGCGCTTGCCCATTCTTCTGTCAGGAAGAATGAATCTTTGCGGTCGATCGTCACGGCCCGTCCTCCCTGAGCCTCGCGGGCGCCGATGTCGAGCGCGAGCGCGCCCGCTGGCGAAACTACGGTGACGTGCACGGGAGGAGCGGGGGTGAGATTCTCAGAAAGAGGACGCGCAACCTTTGCTGCGTCGAGCGCGTGCAACCAGCGATCGACCTTGGAAGGATCGACGTCGCGTCCATCGCTTGCCTTCCATCCCGTCGGCAAGCGTTCGAATGCGAGGTCAATGCCATCGGCGTGAATCTCGATCCGCTTGGCCGCCGCGCTCGCCGTCACTGGGAGAAGAAAACCTTTTCGTTCCTCTCGATCGAGCGTCGTCACGCTGTGCGCGGTCGTTGCCGCGATCGCACTCGCCATCAACGCTGCGACGATCAGCGAAAGATTCACGATGCGTTCGCGTCTTGCGCTCATTTCGCACCCTTCACGGGCCGCTCGTTCGATTTTCGATAAAGAAGAATGGCGAGCCCGAGTAGCGCGCACGCAAGCGGCATCAGCACGAGCACGTAATTACGAACGCCAGTTCGCGTCGCTTCCGTCCAATGAATCTCGCTCTTCACGTGCCCTTTCTCCGGCACGTCGACGAGCTCGGGACGGGCCGCGAGCCACGAGATCGAGTTCTCGACGATGAAGGCACTTCCGTGCTCCGAAAGCGGCGCTGCCCAATGCGCAGGCGAAAGCATCTCTGCGCTTCCGAGAACGACGACGCGCGGACCGTGCGCGTCGGTTGTATGCACGCGCGGTCGCTCGGCGGCGAGAGCGATGGGGAAGGGGCCGCGCCGCGTGTGAGGAACATTGGGAGATTCGATGACCGATCCCCGGAGCACACTCGTATCGCTCGAGCCTAGGATCTCGCTCACCGACACTTCACCATCGGCCAATTGCGGATGGATGCCGAGGCTGAGAGCTGCTGCGACCATCACGCGCGGCGGCTCGGGGTGCGCGCTCGAGAGCACGAGCGTCTCGGAGATCGCATGGAGCTTCGCCGTCGCCACGAACTCGAGGCCGTTCGTATCGGGCGCAGCGCGATTGGGATCTTGTTCGACGACGAGAGTGCGTTCGAGCTCGATACCGAAAGGACTCAATACGGGCTCGAGCGCGGGAAGAGACAGCTCGACCGAGCTTCCTTGAGGATCGAAGGGGCTCACCGCGAGAAAGAGACTTCCTCCCGTGAGAAGATAGGTGCGAAGGCGTGCGGATTCGTCTTCGCGGAACGCGCTCTTTGGGTCGAGGATCGCGACGGCACTACAGGTTGCGAGCGTTTTCTCGGCGCGCGCCGCATCGTCGCGGAGGGCAAAGCTCTCGAGCGTGAAATTGTTCTTCTCGAAGATCTGGCGAAGGTGCGCGACACCGAGGGGGCCATCGTCCGCGAGGCGCCGCTCGCCGTGCCCCAGCGTGAAGCAAAGCTTTTCGGTCTTTTCCGAAGTGACATTGCGCAGGCCGAGCGTCAGCGCGCGCTCCTCGCGCGAACGAACTTCGCCATCGTGCTCTGCGTAGAGCTCCGTCGCGGTGATGAACCAGCGCCGTGAACCTTGCGCGAGAACGACGACCGCATCCGTCACCTCGCGCCCGCCTTCGACCTTCGCGGTCTCGATGCCGAAGCGATTTCGCACGGCAACGAGCTCCGTCTTTTCGTGATCGGGATCGACATGGTGAATGTCGAGCTTCGCCGTCTCGGCGCGATACGCTTCGAGAAGATTTTCCATCGGCGCCGCAAGTGGGTCTTGGCGTCCGAGGAGAACCCACACCTCGACGGGCTCCTTTAGATCGCGAAGCGTCGTCTTGCTCGCTTGCGAAAGCGAAAACAGCGCGTCGCTCGTCCAATCGGATCGCGAAAAATACTGCGCGCCAATGACGTTCACGGCGATCGTGAGAACGACCGCAGCGACCGTCCCCGCGACATAGAGCACTGCGTCGAGCTTCATCCTTCCCGCCAGCTCTCGACGGCGCGCGTCGTCAAGAAGAGGGCGAGAGCCGCAAACGAGAGCGTGAAAACGACGTGCCGGCTGTCGACGACGCCGCTCGCAAAATCGTTCATATGGACCCAGATCGAAACGTGCGAAGCGATCCGCTGGGTCAGCGAACCGCGTGTTGCGTCGATTTCGGAGAGACCGAGGACGAACTGACCGAGAACGATCATCGCCGTCGTCACGAACGCGACGAACTGACTTTTCGCGAGAGCACTCATGAAGATGCCGATCGCGAGGTGCATTGCGCCAATCAGAAACACGCCGAAGTAGCTCGCCCGCACCGCGCCCCAATCGACGGTCCCCGTGCGACCGACGATGAAGAGATAGAGGACGGTGGGAGTGAAGAGCGCAACGTAGACGATGAGGGTCGCCAGGTACTTCGCGAGCACGAGCGCGACGGGCCGAATGGGCGCTGTGAGGAGCGTCTCGACCGTGCCGCTTCGGCGCTCTTCGGAAAAAGATCGCATCGTCATCGCAGGAAGGACGAGAAAGAGAATGACGTAGAGCACGACCGTCTCGCCGAAGAAGGCGTGAATGGGAGTGTCACCGTCGAACGCCCGCTGACGGGAGAAGTGGTCGACGAGCACGTAAAAGTGCATTCCTTGGAGGAGCAAGAATGCCGTGCCGAGGACCCAAGCGAGAGGCGTGAGAAAGAATTGAAAGAGCTCGCGACGAAGAACCGCGAAGAAGGCGTTCATGACGCACTCTCCGCGTCGTTCGTCAGCTTGCGGAACTTGGCCTCGAGCGATGTCTCTGGAGACGCCGATTGCACGGGGGATGGCTCGTGCGCCTCGTCGGCGACGATTTTACCGTGGTGGAGAATGACGATGCGGGAAGCGGTCGCCTCGACCTCCTTCAGAATGTGACTCTAGACGACGATGGCCGAGTCTTTCGCGAGCTCGCGCAAAAGGCTTCTGGCGACGGCCACCTGATTCGGATCGAGACCCGACGTGGGCTCGTCGAGGACGACGACGCGCGGACGACCGAGAACGGCCGACGCAAAAGAGACACGCTGCCGATATCCCTTGGAGAGATGCGAGATGCGCGTGCGTGCGGCGTCGACGATGTCGAGATCCCCGAGCGCGCGCTCGATCGCTTTCCTCTGGGTGGAGACCGGAAGGCCCATGAGGCGGGCGCGGAAGAGAAGGTATTCGTCGACGCGCATGTCGCCGTAGAGGGGTGCGTTCTCGGGCATGTAGCCGATGGCGCTCTTGGCGCGCGCCGGCTCCTCCTCCATCTCGATGCCATCGATGACCACGGAGCCGGAGGTCGGTCGCAAGGAGCCCGTCAGCATTCGCAAGGTCGTCGTTTTGCCCGCGCCATTGGGTCCGAGAAGTCCGACGACCTCTCCGCGAATGATCTCGAGGGAGACGTCGTCGACTGCGGCGTGCTTTCCGTAGCGCTTCGTGAGCCGGCGTAAAGAAATCACGACGACCTCGGAAATCTCAGCTGTGCTCGATGCGGAATCGAAAGGTGAGGTTGGCCGCGCCGAGCGTCGCCGGGATCGAGTAGGACTCGCCGCTTGCGTCCGTCGAGGATGCGCGGTCGCGGCGCACTTCATAGTTCACCCCGGCACCCGGGACGACTTCGACCGAGGGATCGGCATAGGCGTCGCCTGGGAAGACGGCGTAGTCGATCGGCAGGGTGAGGACTTCGCTGCAATTGTTGCGCACGATGAGCACGGCATCGAGACAAGCTTCGACACGTGCCTCGAGACAGGGGGTCGCGGATTCGACGGTCACCGTGGAGGACGACTCGAACGGACACGCACTCTTCGTGCAGCCGACGAGCGCGACGACGACCGAAATCAACGCGCTGCGGAGAATCAGCGAGGAGCCCATGAGCGCTTTGGTAGCACGAGAACGCTCCCCAAATGCTATGCGTCGTCGACTTTGGAGCAGGCGACGTGGTGACGATCAAATGGAAACGCGGTGGCGACGCCGAGCTCGTCGTACTCGATGGCGAAAGCGTCGAAGTGAAGTCGACGACGCCTTCGCCGCCGGGCTCGAGGATCGATGGCGATGCGCTCATTGACGGCGCCGATCGCTTCGACTTCCGGATGAAAGTTCATGGCTGTACGAAGCACGGCGAACACTTCCACATTCGCGGTCGCGCACTCGATCTGACGCGCGAACGTCGTCTCGCGCTCGAACGCGCGATGTCGTCGTCAGATGTGAAGCCGATCGCCTGAACGGACGATTCTTTTCAAGAACGCGCGTTTCGCCCTGCTCTCGGTTGAAAAGCGTCGCGTTTTGGCTATGTTCGACGCCCTTTCCAGATGAGCAGCATCGAGTCTTCCGACAACTCCGCAATTCAAAATCCAAGTTCGCCCGCCGAAGTTTCATCGGTTGGGTCGAGCGACGGCGCGCGCAGCGAAGCGAACGCCGAGTCCAACACGAGCACGGCAGACGCAAGCGCGTCGACCGAAGCGCGTGCTTCCAGCGCCGATGTGGGCGACGTGGAGGGCGATGACGCCGGCGACGGCGAGTCGGGTGACGCGGGCGAGGAAGGCGGAGCGCAAGCTGCCGACGGCGCCGGCGCGGAAGGCGACGGTAAGAAGAAGAAGCGTCGTCGTCGTCGCAAGAAGAAGACGGGCGCAACGCCCGAAGGTGGCGAGCAAGAAGCCGCCGCAGCTGCAGGGCCCCGCCCAGAAGGCAAGCCGAAGAGGAAACGCGACGACCGTGAGCGCCCCGCGTTCAGCGTCGGCGATGTCGTCTTCGGAAAGATCCTCGAGATCGGCGAGGACGCGATCTTCGTCGACCTATCGGGCAAGGGCACCGCGATCTTCGACAAGCTGGAGCTGATTCTTCCGGAAGATCACGCAGCCGAAATCGAACGCATGTCGGACAAGGCAGAAGCCGAAGCCGATGCGATCATGACGGGTCGCGAAGGCGAAGCTGCTCCCTCCACCGAAGGAGCCGAAGGCGCGGAAGCGTCTGCCGATGTTGCCGCTGGAGAAGAGTCCGCAGAAGACACGCTGAAGCGCGAAGCACGCATCGTCGCGCCGCGCGTAGAAGAAGAAGTCTCGGCCGACGCGTCGCAAGAAGGTGAAACGTCCGCAGTCGCGGCCACGCCCGAGTCGACCGAAGCCGCTCCTGCAGAAGCGGCATCGACCGAAGCAGCCTCGACGGAAACTGCCGAAGGCACCGAAGCGACCGAAGGCGAAGCACCGAAGACGGAGAGTCTCGGTCAGGTCCCGAAGGTCGTTCTCGAACCGGGCGCGGCGTTCGTCGCGGTCGTTCACAACGATGGCGGTCGCGGCGGCAACGTCGTTCTCACGCACCATCCGAAGCGCGGATCGATGGCGAAGCCTGCTCTCGCACGCGCCTTCAAAGAAGGTGCAGAGATCTATGGACTCGTCACGGGCACGATCAAAGGCGGCGTCGAAGTAGACGTCGACGGCGTTCGCGCGTTCGCGCCGGGTTCACACATGGATTTGCGCCTCGGCGCGAATCTCCATCACGTCGTCGGTAAGCGTCTGCCCTTCAAGGTGACGCAATACGGCAAGCGTGGTCGTGACGTCGTCCTCTCGCGCAAAGAACATCTCGAAGCGGGAGCAAAAGAAGCTCGTGAAAAGGCGCTCGCCACGCTCAAGGTCGGAGAGATCTTCGAAGGAACGGTGCGCAGCATCGTCAGCTTCGGCGCCTTCATCGATCTCGGCGGCGTCGAAGGACTCGTCTCGCTTTCCGAGATGAGCCACAACCGCAGCGATGGTCCCTCGGACGTCTTCAAGCCGCGCGAAAAAGTGTCGGTGAAGATTCTCAAGATCGACGAAAAGGGGAAGATCTATCTCTCCCGCAAGGCGACGATCGCGGACCCCTGGGGCGCGGTCAAAGAGAAGTACGCGATCGGCACGAAGCACATGGCGAAGGTCGTTCGCATTCAGGACTTCGGCGCGTTCGTCGAGCTCGAGTCCGGTGTCGATGGCCTCATCCACACGATCGATCTCGCGTTCAAGCGTCCCGAGCACGCGAATGAAGTCGTGAAGATCGGCGACGAGATCGAAGTCGTCGTGGCTCACCTCGATGCCGGTTCGCACAAGATCGGTCTCCATCCGGCGCTCACGGGCGCTCAGGCCGAAGAAGCTGCGTAGCGGGTCATTCCGAATAAATCGCTGAAGGCGATGGTCGTTCTTGCAGAGGCCAATGGTCTCCAAGTTCGCATCCTCGGAGCGACGGGCCGCAACGCTCGCGGCTACATCCCGGGTTCGATGACGGGAACGCCGAAGGGCGCCGAGCTCCGTAAGCTCTTCCCCGTGGGTCAAATCATCGAGGGCAAGGTCATCGAGATCGATCCTCGTCGCGGCGAAGCGCGTCTCTCGATCCGTGGATTGCTCCAGGACAACGAGAAGAACGCGTACCAGGCGTATCGTCAGAAGGTCAAAGAGGAAGCCAAGTTTGGCACGTTCGGCGATCTGCTCGCGAAGCGAAATCTCGTCCAGAAGTAACGGCGTTACGAGAATTTCATCGGCCCAGCAGGTGTGTGGGCCGATGAGAATTCTCGCCGTCGCGCGCGGCTTCTGATCTGAGATTGCGCAGCCCTTTCGCTTTGTGATGAAGGCTGAGCCTTCATCACGGGCGGCAACCCGAGACACGTTCCACGCTGTGCGTTCTCGTTGAGCGAGCCTCGACTCGTAAGGTAGAGATGCACCATGCCTCCGGACATCGAGCGACGCATCTCGAAATACTTTTCCGACGACGCCGTTGCGCAGGAGGTTCGCAAGCGTATTTCGGCGCTTTGGACCGTGGGCCCGCTGGGAGTCGGGCCCGAGCAGCTCGCGCGCTCGATTCTCATTCTTGCAGAGAGCGATGTCGCGATTGTTCGTCAGCTCTTCGAGTCAAACTTTCTTGGGGACCCTCGCGATACGGTCACGGCAGCCGAGCGGAAGCTTGGTTGGACGAAAAACTGGGGCTTGACCCCGTTCGACGACGCGGAAAGCTGAGCGGGCGCCGTACCCCGCCAAGGCGCATCGTGATAAACGGGCTCATGCGCTTTTCTCGTGCACTCATTCCTACGGTTCGTGAGGTTCCTGGCGATGCGACCAACGTGTCGCACGTGATGCTGATTCGTGGCGGCTTCGTCCGTCGCGTCGGCGCGGGGATGTACGACTACCTGCCGCTCGGGATGCGCGTGCTCTCGAAGGTGGGCAACATCGTTCGCGACGAGATGAACCGTGCCGGCGCCGAAGAGATCTTGATGCCCGCGCTCCTGCCCGCCGAATACTTTCAAGAGACGGGTCGCTGGGAAGGATTCGGCGACACACTGTTCCGTCTGAAGGACCGCAAGGGCGCAGAGTTTCACCTCGGCCCGACGCACGAAGAGATCGTGACCGACATCGCGCGTCGCGAAATCAAGAGCTACCGCGACATGCCGCGCAACCTCTATCAGATTCAAACGAAGTTCCGAGACGAGGCACGTCCTCGCGGTGGACTTCTGCGCGGTCGTGAATTTCTCATGAAGGACGCTTACTCGTTCGATACGACCGAGGAGAACGCCAAGGCCAGCTACGAAGAGATGCGCAAAGCGTACGTGCGCATCTTCGATCGCATGGGCTTGAACTACCGGATGGTTGCGGCCGATTCGGGATCGATGGGCGGTTCGACGAGCGCCGAGTTCCAAGTGCTCGTCGACTCCGGCGAAGACGCGATCGTCGCGTGCAGCAACTGCGATTATGCGGCGAATGTCGAAGTGGCGACCGTTCGCAGCACCGAAGCGAAGAGCACCGATGCGCAGGTCGACATCGAGAAAGTGGCGACGCCGGGCAAGAAGAAGATCGACGATGTGTCAGCCTTCTTGAGCGTTGGCAAAGACAAGATCTTGAAGGCGCTCGTTTACACGGCCGGCGCCGAGACGATCATGATCGTGCTCCGCGGCGATCACGACGTGAACGAGGTGAAGCTCGCGCGTGCAGCAGGAGTCTCCGAAGTCTTCCTCACGCCCGATACCGAGATCTACAAGGCGACGGGCGCTCCTCTCGGCTACGTCGGCCCCGTCGGCTACAAGGGAAAGCTCTTCGTCGATCGCGCGGCAACCGAAGTCGTGAACGGCGTCGCGGGCGGCGGCGAGAAAGACGCACATTTGAAGGGCGTCAATCACGGTCGCGACTACCAAGGCACCGTCGTCGACGTGCGTCTCGCAGTCACGGGCGACGGTTGACCGAAGTGCGCCGATGGCAAGCTCACTTCGTACAATGGCATCGAAGCGGGACACATCTTCATTCTCGGCACGCATTACAGCGCCAAAATGAAGGCGGAGTTCCTCACCGAGGGCGGCGAGCGCAAGCCCATCGTCATGGGCTGCTACGGAATCGGCGTCTCGCGCCTCGTCGCGACGACCATCGAACAGCACAACGACGCCGACGGCATGAAATGGCCGATGAGCATCGCGCCTTATCACGTGCATCTCTGCACCATCGGCAAAGAAGAGAACGTCGATGTCGCCGCGAAGAAGCTCTACGAAGATCTGCAGGCGCAAGGCATCGAAGTACTCTGGGACGATCGCGACGAACGCCCCGGCGTGAAATTCAAAGACGCCGATCTCATCGGCATTCCGCTTCGCGTCGTCATCGGCGCAAAGGGCCTCGCCGAAGGCAAAATCGAGTTCAAACCGCGCGCTGAGCGCGACGGTAAGAAGAGCGAGATGATGCTGCTCGAAGGCGCCGCAAACGAGCTCGCCTCGCGCGTGAAAGCCGCGCTCGCGAAGTAGGCTAAGGTCCCCCTCGTGCCGAAGCATTACAACCTCCCGCCCGCGCCGGAGCACCCTGTCTTCTCGCCACCGTTTTTGATCGCGGGAGAGAAGCCGATCTCCATCGAGGGGTTCTCCGGTGAGCCCGTGCTCGAAGGGCTCGTACGCATTCCGGAAAACCCAACGCGCGCGATCGTGATCACGCATCCGCACCCTCTCTATGGCGGCAGCATGCACAGCGCCGTCCCGATCGCCGTCGCGAAGGTGCTCGCGGAGAAGGCACCGACGACCGCCGTGCTTCGCTTCAATTATCGCGGCATCGGCAAGAGCGAAGGTTCGTATGACGAGGGTCGCGGGGAGACGTTCGACGCGCGCGCGGCCATTCGCGAGCTTCGCGGCCTTGCGCCCAACGTTCCGCTCGCTCTCTGCGGATACTCTTTCGGCACGTGGGTCGGACTCCGTGCGGCCGCGATGGAGCGCAACGTCGATCGCGTGGCATTGATTGCGCCGGCGGTGCGTATCTTCGAGTTCGTGAAAGAAGACGCCGACTCGCTGGGCGCTCCCATTGCCATTTTCGTGGGCGACGAAGACGAGTTCGTGGATGTCGACGAAGCGCGGGCGCTCGCGACAACCATCGGCGCGACCATCCAAATCTTCGAAGGAAACGAGCACTATTTCTTGAAGGGGCGCCGCAAACTCGCCGAAGCAGTCGTGCCATTTCTCGTGCCTGAGCTAACTCAAACGGTATGAGCCGAATTTCGATGCGAGGACGCGCACGGCACTGGCTCGGGGCGTTCGTCGGTGTCTTCGCTGTCGGCGTCGTTTCCCTCGCGTGTGGCGATGTCCTCTACGTCCAAGAGTGCAGCCTTCGTGACGCGAGCACCCCGGACACCTCCCTCGCCGAGGGCCGCTGCAATGTCGTTGCCGATTGTCCGCAGCTCGGAAAATTCTGTTTCGACGACGTTGCCTGCACGGAAGGCAGATGCGCTTACACGGTGAAAAACTTCGCCGAGCCGGTCGGCGATGATCCGACGCCGGGCGATTGTCATCGGCCCGTATGTGACGGCTTTGGCGAAGTCGAGAGTGGCATCGACGACAGCGATGCGCCCTCCGACGGCAATCCCTGCACGCGCGACTTCTGCATCGAGGGAATACCGCACGATGTCCACCCCGCTGAAGCGGACGGCACGGTGTGCGTTCTGGCTGGCGTCAGTGGGAGCTGTTCGAAAGCCGTTTGCGTCGTCGATTGATCCTGCATTTCGCGCGAAAAGACGTGGTTTGGGGACTGAACGAAGGACCTCTGAAGAATTCCTTCAACGGAACGCGCGCTCGAGTGTTCCTCTTGATGTGATGCCGAACAATGTCGTGAAATTGCCCGAGCGCGCTCCCGTGAGCTCCGCCGCGCGCGGCGCTTCACACGTCCTAGGAGAGCGCACCGACGACGAGCTGATGCGGCTAGCCGTCGTGGGCCAAGAGGAGGCGTTCGAAGCGCTCGTACGCCGACACGCCGTGCGCGTGATTCGGATCTCCCAACGAATGATCGGAACGCGTGGCTCGGCTGATGAGCTCGCCCAAGAAGTGTGGATCTCGGTGTGGAAGAGTCGCGCCACATATCGCGCCGATGGGACGTTCGGACGGTGGCTCGTCACGCTAGTTTTGAACCGATGTCGTAATGCCAAGCGCAACGCGTTGCGCAAGACTCTCGTCGAGCGCGCTCCGGATGACTCCGGACAGATCGCCAACGTTCGCGATTCTTCGCCAGACGAGATCGAACGGCTCTTGCGCGCCGAAGAAGCGCTTCGCATGCAACGCGCACTCGACGACCTCGACGAAAATTTTCGCGAGGCGCTGACCCTCCGGTTCACCGAAGAGCTCGCCTACGAAGAGATCGCCGCCATCCTCGGTACCAACGAATCGACGGCACGATCACGCGTCTTTTACGGTCTCAAAGAGCTTCGCAAACGTTTCTCGAGGAGTGAGTCATGAGCTGCTTGCCAGAAGACCAATTGTTGCTGCTTGCCGATGGCGGTATTCCGCCGAACGAGCGACCCCCGCTCGATCAACACCTCGCGGGTTGTGCGTCGTGCCGCTCGAATCTCGAGGAAATCGAGCGCACCCTTCGCGCGCTCGGTCCGCAAGACGAGAACGTGGATGTCGATGCACACGTAGCTTCGATTCTCGGACGACTCAAAAAAACGGACGAGAGCGATCTGGCGCAGCGGGATCCGAAGTCACCCGACGCGATGTCGGAGGGGAAGCTCTCGGTGTCGAAGCTCGATCGCCGTTGGTGGGCGGCGGGTGCGGCGACAGCGGTGGCAATCGCGGCAGGAGCCTGGCTCTTGGTCCATCCCGCAAAAGAAGGCACGGTGGCTGCGCGAGGCGGAGTTACAGCGAGCTCGCTCGCACACGACGTGGGCGTTCATCTCTACGTCGGCGAAACGTCGTTGGCTCCGGTCACGCGCGGCATGACCGTCGACGCGACGACCCCGTTCGTTGCGGGATACACGCATCTTGGGAGTGAGCCCGCACACTTGCTGCTCTTCGCGATCGATTCTGATGGCGAAACGCACTGGCTCTATCCGAGCTACGAGTCTCCCGAGCAGCACCCCGTCTCGATGCCGCTCGTGCCGAGCCAGCGGGAGTCCCTGTTTCCGACTTCGGTCGAGCTCGATCATCCGAGTCGCGGTGGACTGCATGTCGTCGCGCTCGTCACGAAGTCGGCCGTGCCCGTCTCTGCGATCGAAGGAAACTCGCGTGCCGAGCTCTCCGACGAAGCGTTGCAGCGTCGCTTTCCCGGCGCGTCTCTCGAAACCTTCGACCTCGTCGTCGAACCCGCCAAGGACTGAGCTCTCATGAAGCATCGTATTACCAAGCTCTTCGGGGCGCTTCTTTCGACCGCCGCGACCATCGCGACCACTCCGGCATGGGCCGGCGAGACAAGCACGACCATAGTTGCCACGGCCACGGCGCCGAAGTCGGACACGACGACGTTTGCCCTCATCGTGACGAACAACAAGAGCGCGAAGCTTGCTCGTCCCGACCTGCGTTATGCCGACGACGACGGCGGCAAGTACTACGAGATGTTCCGCATGCTCGGCGACGAATCGCACGTGACGTTGCATACGGAATTTGACCGCGACTCGAAGCGCCTGTTTCCAGACCTCGTAAAAATCGCCAAGCTGCCGACGCGCGCGGAGGTCGAGGCGTCGATCACGAAGATTGCGGCGGAGGTCACCGAAGCCAAGAAGAAGGGCGCCGTGGATTTCTATTTCGTGTTTGCCGGTCACGGTGACGTCGACCACGGAAAAGGATTTCTCGAGCTCGCAGACGGCGCGTTCACGGCGGACGATCTCGATGCGCTCGTGAAGCGCGTTTCGGCAACGCGCATTCACATCGTGCTCGATAGCTGCAATTCGTTCTTCGTCGTCAATTCACGAAAGCCCGGTGGAAGGCACTTTGCGACGTCGGAAGAAGCCGCAAAAAGCCTCTCTGAGCGCTGGTCGAACGTCGGGGTGTTTCTCTCCACGAGCGCTGAAGCGGAAGTGTACGAGTGGTCGGAACTGCAGTCGGGTATCTTCAGTCATGCCGTGCGCTCGGGCTTCTCGGGAGCAGCCGATGCCAACGGTGACGGGCGCGTGAGCTACGACGAGCTTCGCGCATTCATCGGGACGGCGTCGAAAGACATCAAGAATCCGAACTTTCGTCCGCAGGTGTTCGCACGCGGTCCCGGCGGCACGGGCGGCGCTTCGCTCTTCGCGAACGGAAGCGCGAAAGGCGTGAAGGTCACGATCGACGAAGCGCAACGGCGCCTGACGCTGCGTGACACGGACGAGATCCCGTGGGTCGACTTGCACAAGGAGAAGGGGAAGAGTCTCCAGCTCACCTTGCCTACGCGTATCGCGAAGGGCGCCTCGTTCGAGGAGACGGTGCAGGGCGCGACGCGGCCGAGTGAGCGCTATGCGCTGAGCGAGTCCAAAGAGCGCAGCGATGCTCATGCGTCGCTCGAAAGAGCCTTGGCGCTCGCGGACTTGCCGAAGAGCGGAGTGACGTCGGAAGCGCGCGGGCCGGACGATATGTTTCGCGCGCTCTACCAGCAACCGTTCGGGCCGGACGCGTTTGCGGCTTTCCAAAAGGAGGAACCGGCCGCTTCCACGGCAGCTGCCTACGGCGTATCGGCCGACGACCGCGAACGAATGCGATCGCTCATCGATGGCACTGCGGATCAGGCGAGATCTGCGCGTCTCATCATGGGTGGGGTGATGCTCGGCGGAGGAGTTCTGGTCGCTGGCGCCGGACTTTACGGAGCGACGAGGAAGCTCTCGGACTATCGCTCGGAAGGCTATGTCTCAGGGAACGCCGCGTCCACGCGCTACTATCAGCGAGAAGTGAATTCCGAGCGAGCCCTCGGGTACACGATGATCGGCCTCGGTGCCGCCATCTCTACAGTCGGCTCTATCGCCCTTCTCAAAAAGAGCGCCGAGGAAGAAATTCGCGAGTCGTATATCGAGGGAATGAACAGCGGAAAAAGCCCTTCTCTCGTCGTCTCTGAGACCGAAGACAGGCTCTTGAAGGTGGCGCGGAGCGAGCGCAACGAGCGTCATATCCTCGGTGGAGTAGGACTCGGCGTTGCTGCCGCTGGCATCGCGGGGGGAGCACTCATTGCGATCAAGGCGGACACCGTCGATGGGCGAACCGTCGGGATCGCGGGGGCGAGCATCTATGCGCTGCTGGGAGCGACGCTGTTCGGAAGCTCGTTCATCCTTCGACCTACCGAGCGAATGGCCGAAGTGTGGTCGAAGGATCCTTCGCTGAAACGAATTCCCCGAACCGCCGGCCCAACCGTCACGCCGCAGGTCGGCTTCGGGTCGGTCGGGCTTTCGGGAAGCTTCTGAGGCCCCGAGTCGCAATTAGACGAAAAGAGCGGTCCTCGCTTGTCCGCGAAACTTTGCGCGGGCGCTCGACTTATTGACGCTATCCTCGCGCGCCATGAGGGGACCATTTACCATATTCATTCCGCTAGTCGTCTTCGCCGCTGCTGCAGGAATCGCAGCATGTAGTGACGATGGAAATACAGCCAACGACACGGATGCGGCGGACTCCGCGCCGATTGTCGAAGCGAGCGCGGCGGAAGACGCGCCGATACTCGACGCCGACATCGAGCCCCCCTTTGACTGCACGACGGACGCAGATCCGCTCGAGCTGCCACAGCACCTCCGCTGCACGGGCCTCTATGATCGCTGGAGCAAGAAGACGACTCCGGCGAGCGTGCGCGAATACGAACCCGCGCTGGCGC
>JAHFDV010000742.1 GCA_023248815.1 Myxococcales bacterium | reverse complement strand
GAAGCCAGCCAAGTCTCGGCAAGCGACGATCCTTCTCGTCGACGACGAGACCGATCTCTTGGAGACGCAGCGGCGCGTGCTCGAGCCGATCGGACACGTCCTCGTCGCGCGCAGCGTCAAGGATGCGGTTGCGATCGCCAAAGAGACGCCTTTCGACGTCGCGATTGTCGACGTGCGCCTTCCCGATGGAAGTGGCGTAGAGCTCATGTGCGAGCTTCGCGAGCTTCATCCTCGCAGCGAGGTCGTGCTCGTCACGGGCTTTGCGTCGGTGGATGCGGCGATGAATGCGTTGCGATCAGGCGCGTTCGCCTTCATTTTGAAGTCGTTTCGTCCTGAAGAGCTCATCGGCCTCGTCGAGCAGGCGCTCTCCAAGGTGCGCCTCCACACGGACACGCAACTCAACGAAGCCGCGCCTCCCGGGCTCGAAGCGCATTCCTCCGGTGAGCTTGCTCTCGGCCTGGCGCACGAGATTCGAAACCCATTGAATGCAGCGGTGCTCCAGCTTCACCTTCTCGAGCGCGAAATCGGCAAGCTCGAGGTGACGGACGAGACGCGCGAATCTCTGGCGCGCCGTACGCACATCGTGGCTTCGGAGATGGGTCGCCTGAATCGGCTCGTCACGGAATTTTTGGAATTGGCGCGTCCTCATCGTGCAGGACACCTCGCGGTCAACATCGCCGAGCTCGTCCTCGACATCGTCGAGCTCGAACGCGAGCGCGCTGCAGAGACGGGCATCCGCTTCGAGAAGGAGATCGCAAGCGACGCGATGTTCGCCGCGGGTGATGCCGGCAAGCTCAAGCAGGTGGTCATCAACCTCGTCGTCAATGCGATGGAAGCGGTGAAAGACGGTGGTCTCGTCAGGACGCGCGTCGTCGCCGAGACACGTAACGACAAGCGCGGCGTTCTCATCGAGGTGTCGGACGATGGGCCCGGCATCGCGACGGAAAACATCGCCAACGTCTTTCACCCGTTCTTCACGACGAAGGACAGCGGCACGGGCTTGGGCCTCGCGATCGTCGAGCGCATCGTCAGCGAGCACCAGGGCATCGTCGACGTCACCAACATCGCGCCGCACGGTCTTTCGGCACGCGTCTGGCTGCCCGGCGCCTAACGCGAAGCGAAGGTACCCACGAACGAGGGCGCGCGGCTCCGCGGACGCTTAAACGAAAAACGCCGCGAAGGTTCGCGGCGTTTTCGTACTAGTCGACGTTCGACGTTGGAGCGTCAGCGACCCGGTGGACGCATCGGCAGTGCCGAGGTCGACGGTGCCGGCGCCGGAATCTTCATCTTCGGATCCGTCTTCGCGAACGCGGGATCGGAAGCTTCGAGCGCCATGATGGCGGCCACGAGGCGATCGAAGCCGTACTCGACCGCGGGCTCTTTTTGGAAGAGGCCGACGATCTTCACGAGGCGAAGGCCCGTCGTCTTACCGAGGTCGATCTCGCGCTCGAGATAGGCTTCGAAGGTCGAGATGCCCTTTACCTCGTAGAGGCGCTTCGTCTGAAGCTCGCGGAGAACGAGACCCACGTCGAAGAAATTCTTCGCGAGGTTCTTGCGCAGCGTCTTGATCTGGCTCGTCGCCGTGTTCAGCGAAGCGATGCGGACCTTGATGTCTTCCGCGCCGGTTGGCGTACGAAGAGTAGCGCGCGCGCTCCCGGGGAGTGGCGGCTCGGCTGCACGCTTGCGCGCTTCAGCTGCATGTTTGGCGGCGTGACGGGCGGCCCAGGGGGCTGCTCCGCGTAGACCTAGGCGGCGACTTCCGTCTCCTGCTGCGTCTTTCTTCCCGCCCTTGCCCTTGCCTTCGGCCTTGGCGTTTTCTTTGCCCTTTTTCGGGGCTTTCTCAGTCTTTGTTTTTGCTTTTGCCATTGCGTACCCCGCCACGCGGACTTCCGCCCGTGTACCAAAAGCTGCGTACTTCTGTCCACCAAGTTCTCTGCATAGTTCTAGCAAAAGCCGAAATTTGTTCCCAAATTGAGCGTGCGTACGCGCAATGGAAATACGGGATTCGCTTGGAATGCCGAGGCGTTAGGCTTTCGGGATCACGAACTCGGTTTGCAAAAGTGCAATTTCTTCTTTCGACGTGCGGAGCTCCCCAAGAAGTGACTCTCCGCTCTCGAGGGCGCTCTTCTCGGCATGCGCCGACTCCTGCTGCTCCGAACGCAACGATTTGAGCACTTCCA
>JAHFDV010000741.1 GCA_023248815.1 Myxococcales bacterium | reverse complement strand
CTCCAAGGCACGCTCATGAAGATCCAAGACCGCTTCGGATCGAGCTCCGTGCAGCGGGCAGCGCTTCTCGAGAGAGACGAAGCCGTTGGAGCGTCCGTCGGCGAGACCGATCCCCGTCGAAGGTCCTGAGTCCGGAGCATCGGGCGCGAAAGTGGACCCCTGGTCCGGGCGCATCGGCCATTCGAATCGGC
This sequence comes from Myxococcales bacterium, assembly GCA_023248815.1. GTDB lineage: Bacteria > Myxococcota_A > Polyangia > Polyangiales > Polyangiaceae > JAHFDV01. Next base: position 1,995 of record JAHFDV010000741.1, on the reverse strand, counting down.
ATCCAGCCGCGGCTTCGAGCCGTGGTAACGTGCGCGCGCTCGCTCGACCCTTCCTTCGACTCTCGATGAATCGCGCCAAGATCCTCCACTTCGCCCGACGCTCCCGTGACTTCTACGTGCGCCGCGAGCGCCTCGTCATCGGCGCGCTCATCGTCGCATTCGTCTTCTTTTTGAGCGTGAAGAGCCTCTCGCCAGCCTCGAACGATCTCTTCGCGGGAAATATCCGCGACCGCATGATCAGCGACGACAGCGACATGCAGACCTGGGGCTGGGGCGCTCACATCGTGAAGCGAACCTTCTTCGAGGCCCCCTGGCGCCTCTTCTATGGTGCACTCTACACAGACCTGCGAGACGCCCCCGGAGGTGCCGCTCTCTGGATTCCGTGGAACGAGCGCATCCTCGCGCTGCTCACCGCGCCGCTCTCCAACGACGCCACGTGGGCGACCGCGTTCGACCTCTCGCTGATGGTGACGAACACGCTCAGCGTGCTCTGGTTCGCAAAGGTGATGCGGTGGTCGGTGTTTGCCGCGATCCCGATGGCAATCGCGCTCTCCATCAATGCCTACGTGCGATCGCGTGCGGCGGTTCACGCGGACTACCTCGGCCTCTTTTACATTCCGCTCGTCTTCGGTGCGCTCGAGATTCTCTCTTCGCTCGACACGCGCGCGAAGGATGCGAAACGAAGGGCGGGGGAGGCGGCACTTGCGCTGATGGGGGCGCTGACGGCGGCGCACTACTACTTGATCATCACGTCGATCCTGGCGCCGATGCTGGTTTTGTATTTCTTCGTGAGGAGTCAGAGCGCGAAGGGGCCGTATTTTTCGCGGATTGGTTATGCGATTTTGGCGGCGCTGCCGGCGCTTTGCCTCGCGGTGTGGATTCTCAAATTTCCGCTTTCTTCCGCCGATGCGGCGCGGATACCGACCGTCCTGCCGGAAGTGAATCCCGCACAGAACCTTCAGTTCCTTGAGGGTTTCGGTGCGCATCCCGTCGACTACTTCACGGGAGACGTGAAGTTTTTGACCTACAACGATCCAATCATCGCGCGGCGCGTGCTCTCGGAAGCGGTGCGTGCGGCCAATTTCGACGGCAGCAACGGGCACGAGCGCGCCAACGGCATTGCGTGGTCGATGTGGGCGAGCGCGTTCGCAATTCTCGTCGTTTCGCTCTTCCGTCGCTCGCGCGATCCGCGCAGAAGAATCTTCCAGTTCCTCATCGTCTCGATCGCGTTCTACGCCTTCATGTTCTCGCTCTCTCCACGAGGGTTGGTCATCTATGGGCAGGAATACGGTCCGTCGTCGTTTGCGCAGAAGATTTTCCCAAACTTTCGCGTGCCGAGTCGCTTTGGTCCCGTCGTCTATTTTGGAGTGCTCGTTCTCGTTGGAGATGCGCTCGCTCGGCTTTTCGATAGGAAGGGTCGATGGCGGAAGGCCTTGGGCATCGTGGTCACGGCGGGCCTGAGCTCGGTCCTCGTTTGGGAGACTTGGCCGCGGATGCCGATGTACATGTCGCCGATTCGGCCGATGCGTACCGAGCTCCTGCGCGCCGACGGCACGTGCGGAATGGGGACGTTCGTTCCGTTTTTCGACGACTACTTCGCGCTCCAAGAACTGCGCGGCACGCCATGCGAGCAAATGTATCCGATGGCAAATTCGCGGATTGCTCAGCTACAAAGTGCGATCGGGCCGTGGTCGCTCATGACGACTCCCGCGGCGATCCACCACGTGGCGTCGGTGCTCAAGTGCACGGGCTCGAGCTGGGTCGTTTTCCGTGCCGACAAGGTTCCGCAGTTTGCGCAAGAAGCGATCTGCAGCGAACTCGGGTGGCAATACCTCGATTCGCACGCGTGCAAGGCGCCGCAGACGATCACAGCGGTGAAGCCGTTCGAGCAGTGCCTTTGAACGCGCCTTGCGTTTCGAATCCGTATTCTCCTGCTCTCACTTCCCGTAGCTGCCAGCCTTGAACCGCTGGCAGCTAGGGAGTCCTGCCCACGTA
>JAHFDV010000327.1 GCA_023248815.1 Myxococcales bacterium | reverse complement strand
ACCCAGTGGTAGCGAGCCGGCGTCGCGGGGCGCAGCTTTTTGGAGTGGTAGAGCGAGAAGAGCTCGTCTTTCGTGAGCTCGCGAAGCCCGTGGTACCCCTTGCAGACCTGCTTGTAGCGGTCGACTTTCAGAACATTGCCGAAGCGCTTGTCGACCAGAAGCCCGCGTACGGGGAAGTCGAGGAGGTACGGCATCTCGAGAAGAAACTCGGGATAGCCACGGTTCTTCACCATCTTCTCGACGGTCGCGCGGATGGACAGCTTGTCCATCTCGGGCTGGTTGTAGATCGCCAGCGTGTAATCCATGTCGAACCCGATCCACGTGATCTCGGACAACCGGATGTCGCGGTTGCAAAAGATACGTTTCGGCTTCGGCGTCTTCAGTTGGACGCGCGCCTTCAGCTCTTCGATGGGGAGGTAGAGCTGCTCTCCCGTCGGATCGTTCACATGAGAAGCGTATCCCGAAGTCGCCGGAATGTGGCGACTGCGGAGCGGGTTAGTCGCAGGAGGTGGTCAACGCGTTCTACTTGAAGCCACTGAGGAATTTGGAGTCGATGCGCTAATTTAATGTGCGTTCGAGTTGCCTCTCGAAGATTCGCGACTAGTGTCCGGGGTAACAGCTGTGCGCTCACTTACGGCGCGCCCTCGGATGCTGTTTTCAGACACGAGAGGCTCTCTTCAGGAGAGCCAGATTCGGACGAGAGAGGAGGTGCACCTGCTGCAGGGTCACCTCGATTCCCAGCCCGAATGGAATCGCATATTTGGCGTTTGCCGGACCATGCGCCTTACGTAAGTGAAGTTCAGTGCGAGTGCACATTTCTGCCGAAATACGCTGAAAACCTGTGCACGAAAGGATGAAAAAAAGTGGGACTTTCTGAACATGAGCCGTATAAGACTTTGAAAGCGATGAAGACCACGAAGCGTATCGATTCGAAGAAGTCTCTGGGTCAAACGGGCGGTCACCGAGTGATTGCCGGCACGAAGCTCACGTCGCGCCAGTTCGAAGGGCCGGCCGATTCGTCCGCTCGCGCCATGGCAGACGCCCTCGAGGCGATTCTCCGGGCCGAGAGCCGCAACGTTCGCGCCTGAAGCGCCCTTCGGGATCCCGTTCTCGAAGACCACGAGCTCGATTTCGCCGCTCCGAGCGACGAACCGAGGAAAAAAAGGCTGCCAGATGGCGGTCTTTTTTCGTTTGTTCGTCGCAGTTTGCGCTGGTGGGGTCGCTAAACGAAGTAGGCGTTCCTCACACGTCCTGGGCTAGCGAGATTGCCCGAGCGGACTGATTGGCGGCCGTTGCCTTTGGACACGCCTTCTTCGAGGCGAGTTGATTCGAGGCAAAGATGATGCGCTCGCCCGTATCGCGAGGGAGTCGATTCTTCGGGAGGCCGGCAAAATGCTCGCTTCGAAGGTCCGAGGTCGAGCGGATTTCATCGACGATGAGATCCGACGCAGCGAACGTCTTGCTCATGGAAGGCTCGTCGATACCCCACACGAAGGGCTCTTCGAGAAAGCGCATGACGCGATCAACGATGCGTCGCTGCGAGTGAAGGCGCATGTCGCCTCGAGCATCCGGCGTGATCACCGAAAACACGGAGCGCGTCGGAGCAGGGAAATGCGCGATGTCGCCGAGGAGCGTCATCACCCGATCGCACGCGAGATACATCACGAGGCCTTCAGCGACGAAAACGGTCGCGCTCCGCGGGTCGAACTCGCTGCACGCGTCGAGCACCTGCCGCAGCGATTCTTGCGAGAAGTCGGCTTCTAGGTAAGTGGTTTTTGCGACGGGCTCGCGGAGCATCGCATCTCTCTTTGCGCGCCTCGCTGCGGGCAAGTCGAGCTCGAAGACGCGCGCAGTCTCTGGGAGCGTGTGTCCCAGCATGTCGAAGCCGGCTCCCAGCAAAACGACTTGCCTGAAGCCATCTCTCAACGCCTCGAGGATCGCGGTGCGCACGAGATGCTTGCGCAAAACGTAGTGCGCGATGAATCCTGGGGAGGCGATGCGCTCGGCGAGGAGCCCAAGTGCTCTCGTCGCTCTCCACGGCGCGTACCCAAGCAACACGTTTATGGCGGGCACGACGATGCGAACCGCTTGCTCGATCTCGTCTCGCGGGAAGGGGCGCGCGAGTGGGCCGAGGACGTCGTCGTCTTCGAGCAGCAACAACGTTGCGGCCACGACGGCGCCGGTCACGCTCGCAGGCGCATTCGTTTTCACGCAAAACTCTTCAAAAGGCCGTGTTTCAAGAAGATCGAGAGCGCTTCCACGATCTCGTCTCGCTCGGCGTCGAGATCGCGGTCGACGATCTGAATGAGGAGCTCACGAAACGCGCCGAGGCTCATCACCGCAAGGAGTGAAGTCTTCGGTCCGTCGACGATGATGCCGAGCTCGCGGCCTTCCGTATACGACTCGTCGAGTAGCGTGAGGAGCTCTCCGTAGAACGAAGCGAGCTTGCGATCGAAGGCGGGATCGATTCCTTGCGCACCCGTGAGAAGCAACTTGGCGGTCGCGCGATCATCGAGCGTGACTTCGAGAACGCGCGAGATGTTCTCTCGCACTTGCGACTCGACGGAGCGCGAAGGGTCGAGCGGATCGACGCGGAGAATGGACATCCCGAGCTTCGCCAAGAAGCGGTCGACGAGCTCCTCGAAGACGGCGCGCTTGTCTTCGAAGTAGAGATAGAACGTGCCGCGCGCTACGTGCGCTGCATGCACGATGTCGTCGACGGTCGACGCGTGGAACCCCTGCTTGGCGAAGACGTCACGGGCGTGCGTCAGCAGTTGTTGGCGCCGTTCGGCCTTGTCCACGCTTCGACCGTAACGCGGCGGGCATGGCGCGTACCAGAACGCATTTCGGAAAGGATGGGGACCAAACGCTGCGTACTCGCAGAGATTTGCGAAAATCTGACACGAGTGTCAGTTGGACCCTAGGAAATAACAAAGCGGGAATATTTGCGCGATGAAGTTGCTGTTTGCCTTCGACTGACACGCGTGTACAGTTTTGGCCGCTCGACGGAGAAGGGGACGCCTCGTGCCCTCCGACTCCAAGAAGGCTCACATCTCGAGGCTCTCGAAAGGGTTGAGGTAGCGAATGGCGACAGCACAGAAGCTCGCAATCGGAATGGACGTCGGATCGACAACGGTAAAGGCCGTCGTCGTAAACCCCGACAACAAAGAGATTCTCTGGAGCGACTACCAGCGCCATCACACGAAGCAGCCTGAGTACGTCCTCACGATGCTCGAGCAGATTCTCGCGGCATTCCCCGAGATGAAGGCGAGCGACTTCCGCATCTTCCTCACCGGCTCGGGCGCAGGCCCTCTCTGTGTGCCGGTCGGCGGCAAGTTCGTTCAAGAGGTCAACGCCGTCACGTTGGCGGTCGAGCACCTTCATCCGGACGTAGGCTCGGTCATCGAGCTCGGCGGACAAGATGCGAAGATCATCATGTTCAAGTCGGACGAGAAAACCGGCGCGAAGACCGCGACGGCCTCGATGAACGACAAGTGCGCATCTGGAACGGGCGCGACGATCGACAAATGCTTCCTCAAAGTGAATGCGCCGCCAGAGATGGTGACGTCGCTTCGCTTCGACGACACGAAGCTCCATCACGTCGCAGCAAAGTGCGGCGTCTTCGCGGAGACGGACATCGTCAATCTCATCAAGAGCGGCATTCCCGCGCACGAGGTTCTCTGCTCGCTCGCCGATGCGATCGTGCTCCAGAATCTCTCCGTGCTCACGCGCGGCGGCACGTTGAAGCACAAGGTGCTCCTTCTCGGCGGCCCCAACACGTATTTGCCGTTCCTCCAGGATTGCTGGCGTCTCCGTATTCCGCAGACGTGGGATGAACGCGGCTACGCCTATCCGAAAGACGTTCCGATCGAGGAGACGATCTTCGTCCCCGAGAACGCGCAGTACTACGCCGGGCTCGGCGCGGTCCTCTATGGCCTCCACGAAGACGAGAGTGTCGGCAATCTCCTTCCTCTCGATGCTCTTCACACGTACATCACGACGGGTCGCAAAGCGCGCCTCGGTGAAACGGCCGGACCTCCGCTCTCGAAAGACGAGCAAGAGCTCGAGGAGTTCCGCGAGCTTTATCGCATTCCGAAATTCGTTCCCGAGAAGTTCGAACCGGGCCAGGTCGTTCGCGCAGTCATCGGACTCGATGGCGGCTCGACGTCGTCGAAAGCCGTGCTCGTCGGTGAAGACGGCAAGATCCTCGTCAAGGCGTATCAGCTGTCGAAGGGCAACCCCATCGTCGACACGAAGGAGCTCCTCACGAAGCTCCGCGACTACGTCGAAGTCGATCAGGGCGCCAAGCTCGAGATCATCGGCTTCGGTGGAACGGGCTACGCCGCAGACGTTTTGGAAGAATGTGTTCGCGCTGACGTGAACATCGTCGAGACGGTCGCGCACATGATGAGCGCCGTTCACTTCTTCGGCGACGTCGATGTCATCTGCGACATCGGCGGACAAGACATCAAAGTCTTGTTCATGAAGAACGGCGACATCGCCAACTTCCGCCTTTCGAACAGCTGCTCGGCGGGCAACGGGATGTTGCTCCAAGCGACGGCAGACTCGTTCGGTGTTCCCGTCACTGAATTCGCCGACGTCGCCTTCAAGGCGGAGCTCGCGCCGAAGTTCTCGTACGGCTGCGCCGTCTTCTTGGACACGGACCGCGTCAACTTCCAGAAGGAAGGCTTCTCGAAAGAGGAGATGCTCGCGGGCCTCGCGCAAGTTCTCCCGAAGAACGTGTGGCAGTACGTCGTTCAAATCCCACGTCTCGCGGCGCTCGGTCGCAAGTTCGTTCTCCAGGGCGGCACGCAGTACAACTTGGCGGCCGTCAAAGCCCAGGTCGACTACATCAAAGAGCGCGTTCCCGACGCGGAAGTGTACGTCCATCCGCATACGGGTGAAGCCGGTGCGATCGGCGCCGCAATGGAAACGCTCCGTGTCGTGAAGCGCAAAGGCACGAGCCGCTTCATCGGTCTCCAAGCGACGCTCGATCTCGAGTACGCGACGAAGAACGACGAAGAGACCGTGTGTCACTTCTGCCCGAACGAATGCAAGCGCACGTTCATCGACACGAAGCGCCCCGACGGCTCGACCAGCCGTTACATCGCTGGCTTCTCCTGCGAGAAGGGCACCGTCGAATCCAAAGAAGCGATGCTCGACCTCGTGGCCGAACGCAAAGAGATGGCGAAGCAGTTCCCGAACTGCGTCGACTTCGAGTCGAAGCGCGCATTCATGAGCTTCTACAAGCCCATCCCGATGCCCGAAGCAGGCTCGCCGATCACGGTGACGGAAGTAAAAAAGGGATTTCTCGGAATCCGCCGCGTCGAAAAGACGCGTCCCTTCAACCGCGCTTCGAAAGAAGTCTACGAGATGCGAGCAGCGACGCGCATCGGCATCCCGCGCGTGCTCAACATCTATTCGACCGCGCCTTGGATTCGCACTTACTTCGAGACGCTCGGCATCAAGAAGAACAACGTCGTCTTCTCCGATCAAACGACCGAAGAGATGTGGGTCGAGGGCGGAAAATACGGCTCGATCGACCCGTGCTACCCGTCGAAGGTCGCGCAGGCGCACATTCACAACCTCCTCTTCCATCATCACGAAGAGAAGAAGCTCAAGTACATCTTCTTCCCCATCCTCACGCACGTGAACTCGTTCGTGAGCGACACGATGGACAACGCGTGTTGCCCGATCGTCGCCGGTGCGCCGGACGTCATGAAGGCAGCCTTCACGAAGGAGCTCGACTTCTTCGCGACGCGCGGCATCGAATACTTGGATCCCGCGCTCTCGTTCGTCGAGCCGACCCTCACCGAGCGCCGCATGCTCGAAGTGTTCGCTTCGCGCCTCGGCGTCACGGAAGACGAGAACGCGCATGCCTGCCGTGAAGCGTGGAAGGCGCTCACGCAGTTCGACCACGACACGGAGGAGCGCGGTCGCGCGATTCTCGAGACGGTCGAAGCCGAAGATCGCGTCGCGATTCTCATGATTGGTCGCCCCTACCACTCGGATCCGGGCCTCAATCACGGCATTCCGGAAGAGTTCCAGGTGCGCGGGTATCCGATCCTCTCGATTCGTTCGATTCCAAAATCGCGCGAGTATTTGGACCGCTATTACAAGGAAGATCTCGAGTCCGGGAAGATCAAGAGCCCGCTCGAGCTCAACCATGTTTGGCCAGAGAACTACTCGGCCAACAGCGCGCAGAAGGTTTGGGCGGCGGGCTTCGCGGCGCGTCACCCCAACGTCGTCGTGCTCGATCTCTCGTCTTTCAAGTGCGGTCACGACGCGCCGACGTATGGCCTCATCGACAGCATCATCGAGACGAGCAAGACACCCTACGCGGCTCTTCACGACATCGACGCGAACAAGCCTGGTGGCTCGATCAAGATTCGCGTGAAGACCTACACGCATGCGCTCTCGCTTCACGAAGAGCGCTTGCAAGATCTCGGTCGTCGCAAGAGTGAGCTCGCGCTCGCACTCGACAAGAAACGCATCGCACTTCTCGAGCTTCGTCAGGACCAGCTGACGGCGCGCAAGGAGCAGGACCCGACGGTCTCGAAGCAGATCGCCGAGCTCAAGGAACGCGTGCAAGCGTACGAGCACAAGCTCGTTCCGAAGATCGAAGAGAAGGTGGCCGGCATCATCGGCCTGGGGAAGAAAAACAAGAACGGTGACATCGAGCAAATCGATCTCGCCAAGAAGTCCGAAGTTAAGAAGTCAGAGAAGCGAACTGAAACCGCGGCAGCATCGGCCGCTTTGCAGGACGGAGAATGAACATGAGCGCTACGACCACCGAAATCAAAAAGGGCAAGCTCCCGATGCTCGACATCGACGCGGAAGTTCGCGCGTTCGAAGCAGAAGAGCGCAAGCGCCTCGGCCTCGACAAGAAGACCGAGCAGTGGATCGAGGACATGGCGAACCTCACGTTCACCAAGGCCGAGAAGGCGAAGATCACGATCCTCGCAGGCG
>JAHFDV010000326.1 GCA_023248815.1 Myxococcales bacterium | reverse complement strand
ATGCCGTTCTGCGTGATGAGATCGCTGATGCCCTTGACCGCTTGGTAGAGGACTTCGTCGGCCTTGCGGAACGCATCGACGAACGTGAGGTCTTCTTCGTTGAGAAGAAGAAGCTTCTGATTCGGAATCGTGATGAGCGTGTCGACTTGCTCGGCGAGCTGCGCGAGGCCGATCTCGGCGCGACGCGAACGCTGACGACCTTCGAAGAGGAAGGGCTTCGTCACGACGGCGACCGTGAGCGCACCTTCTTCACGCGCGAGCTGCGCGATGACGGGGGCTGCTCCCGTGCCCGTACCGCCGCCCATGCCGGCGGTGATGAAGACCATGTCTGCACCGGAGATGAGCTCCTTCAGCTTCTGGACGTCTTCGAGAGCGGCCTTGCGGCCCTTCTCGGGATCCGCACCTGCGCCGAGACCGCGCGTGATGCTCGTGCCGATCGGCAACTTCATCGCCGCCGCGTTGGCGTTGATCGCCTGCGCATCCGTGTTCACCGCGATGAACTCGACCCCTTCGAGGCCGAAATTGATCATCGTGTTGACGGCGTTTCCACCAGAACCGCCACAGCCGATGACCTTGATGCGTGCCTGGTATTCTTGTTGCTCGTCCGCGAACTCGATCGAAAAAGTCATGTCGTCACTCCTCGGCGCCCCGTAAATTGAGGCTTTTTCGGCTGAAATAGGTGTTGTTTGAAACCAAGCTAGATGCGGCTCAGAACGCCGCTTTGTTCACTGGCGGCTCAGAATGCCGCTTTGATCCACTCCCAGAACTTCGATTTTTCGCGGCGTGCAGCGAGATCGTCGACGACGGCTTGGGTTTTTCCGCCCTTCGCCTGGAGGCGCATCATCGATTCTTTGGGCACGACTTCGCGTGAGCGCGACTCGTGCATCATGCGCGCGCCGTACTTGAGCAGGCCGACGCCCGTCGCGTACTGCGGACCATTCACGAGCTGCGTGATGCCCTTCACGCCGATGGGCGATCCGATGCGGACGGGCATGCCGAGAACTTCTTCTGCAAACTCCGTCATGCCGTCGAGAAGGACGGCGCCTCCCGTGAGAACGACGCCGGCCGAGAGGTGCTCGATGAGCCCGGAGTCTTCCATGCGCTTGCGAACGACCGCGAGAATTTCTTCGACACGTGGCTCGACGATGTCCGAGAGAACGCGACGCGGCGCTTTGCGAGCCGAATGGCCGCCCACGCCCGGAACTTCGATCTCTTCGTCTTCACCGACCATGCGACCGAGCGCGCAGCCAGAAAGGCGCTTCAAACGATCCGCTTCGGCGACCGGGGTACGGAGGCCCGCAGCGATGTCGTTCGTGATGTTGTTTCCGCCGACGGGAATGACGCTCGTGTGAACCACACCGCCGTCGACATAAAGGAGGATGTCGGTCGTTCCGCCACCGATGTCGATGACAGCAACGCCAATTTCTTTTTCGTCGTCCGAGAGAATCGCTTCGGCGCTCGCGAGCGCATCGAGAACGACATCGGCGACGACGAGGTTGCAGCGCTCGGCGCAGCGAACGACGTTCTGAACGCAGGTGGTTGCCGCAGTGATGAGATTCACGCGCGCACCGAGGCGCACGCCGCTCATCCCGATTGGGTCGCGAATGCCGTCTTGCGCGTCGACGATGAATTCGCGCGGAAGGACATGCATGATTTGACGGTCGGCATCGACCGGAATCGCGCGCGCACCTTCGAGCACGCGCTCGACGTCGGCTTGCGAAACTTCGCCGCCGCCGATCGCCGCGACGCCGTCGCTCTGCTGCGAGCGAATGTGGCTCCCCGCGATGCCTGCGTAGACGGTGCGAATCTCGACGCCCGCCATCGTCTGGGCGCTTTCGATCGCATCCTTGATCGACCGAACGGTCCAGTCGATGTTCGAAACGATGCCCTTACGAAGACCGCGGCACGGCACGTTGCCGACCCCGAGAATCGTAATTCCATCATCGAGGACCTCACCGACGACGGCACACACCTTCGTGGTGCCGATGTCGAGTCCGACAACAATCTCGCCTTCGGTCTGGGAACTCATTGGTTACACGCACTAGCAACCATGTCTGAAAAACGCGGGCCAACTTTTGGCGCGAAGAAAGTTATAAAAGGCCTGAAATAAGCCCTCCCGCGAAATTGCAGGGAAATGTAGGCAAACGACGAAAACGGCGGTCGTCGGCGCCTCCGTTTCGCCTGCGAGGCAAGATCGTGGTCGCGCTGATACTGTGTTGCTGGGCGAACGGTCGTTCGCCGGGCGTGTAAGCAAGCCAAACGTTTTGGGAGCGAATGCGTCTGCTCGACGGGAGATAAGCATCGACCCAAAGAGCGGCCACGGCGGCGACCATGCAAGGTGCGGTGGACGCAACCGGAGGCGCGAAAACTTACGTCGAAGGCACTTGCGACGCGTGCGAAGTCACGAGTCGCCGCTCCCCGCGCCGGAGGGCCGCCGGCTCCGCCGCACCGCAGCGTGGGCGTCGCGGTGGTCGCGCTCGTCTACAAACGCCTAGAGCGTATCCACGACGTGATTCTTGCTCTGCCTGCCTGCCTCGGAAAGTGCGCTCGTCCCGGCCCTACGGCTTTGCGATCTTCCAAATCTCCGTCGTGGCGGACGACGTTGGGACGACGGCGAAGATATGCGTCGCGTCTGCGAGAATGTTGGTGATGGAGTAGTTCACTGGTGCTTCGTAGAGGACGGTGGGAGTCGTAGCTCCGCGGACCGTGCGTGCATAATACACTATTTGCGCGATGCCGGCGGGCGTCGTGCGGATGACGTAGACGTTGGTGGCGTCGAGAATGGGGCGCGCTTCGAAGTAGGGTGTCGTATCGATTGTGGCCACGACGGCGGGCGCGTTCGAGCCGGCTTGCTCGTAGATGACTTCGTTCGTTTGGACAGAGCCTTGCGTCGCAAGGAAGAAGATTTCATTTCCGTCGGCGACGATGCTGCCGACGAAGTCGTTGGGCGCAATCGCCGATGCAAGGACGACATCGACGGCGCCCGATGAGAAGTCGCTGGGGCGCTTTTGCACGAGTGCGGTGCCTTGCTGGGTCGTGAACAGCGTCGAGCCAGAGATCGCGAAGCTCTTCGGGTTGAAGGCTTCGGAGTTGGTGACGCCGAAGGGACTCAGAGCTACGCGATGAATGCTCTGTGTGGTTTGGCGGATGTAATACAGGTACGTGCCGTCGCTGAGGCCTGCCTTGTCGAAAAGGGAGGTCGTGCCGATGGGTGAGGGCACCGTGGTGGAAGGCGGAGTGAATTTTCGGAGCGCATCGGCGCCGTCGTTTCCGTAAACGCTGCCGGCGTGCGCGACGAGATCGAGACATCCGGTGCTGCACGCGTTGATGATGGTCCCCTTCCCGGTTCCATCTTTTTTGATGAACGTGAGATCGGGTCCTCCGCCCGCGAAGAAGTAATCGCCGACGATTGCGATTTTTGCGCCGGTGCCGCTGAGCGTGAGGAGCGGTCCTGCGCCTCCATCCGGGAGACTCGTATCGGGCAGCGAAGTGTCACTGATGGCGCTGTCGGGTGCAGGGCCTGCGTCGATGTCGCCGCTTTCAGCGCTCCCGTCAATCTCGCCGGAGTCTGCCGTGCCGCCATCGCCTACGGACCCGAGCGATGGGCACGCCGCGGTGGAGGCGGTGAAGGTTCCGCTGCCGATGCCATCGGTGAAGGTTCCCGTGAGCGTTCCCGAAGACGCGCTTCCTGCGACTCGACCATCGGGGGGATACGTCATCGAAAACGACGCGCCCGATTTCGTGCCGGCGAATGCCTTTGGCGTTTGACCCGTGAAGCAAACCGCGCCGCCCGCGAAGTTTCCGCTCGATGCAAATGTGATCGTGCCGGGACGCCCACTCGTAGTGCCGCAATAGAGCTCGATTGGCTCGAGTCCGATGCCGAGACCCTCGAGAGTGCCGCTGGGAACACCATCGACCGTATACGTGCCGCTGAGGCGACCATCGCGATAGACCGCATCGAGGCCGACGGCTACGCCGAGAACGGTCGCGGTGCCCGTGATTGTCACCGCACCGGTATCAGGATTGTAGGAGCCCGTGACGCTGGCGCGGATGCTTCCGACGACGACCGTGCCGCTGAGGGTGAGCGGAGTCGACGCGAGAAATGAGAGGCCGCGCGTGGCTTGCCCGTTCGTCACGCGAAGGTCGAACACACCTTGCTCACCGGTCGTCGAAAGCGTGACACCACGAAATCCTTGGAGGGCTTCCGCATCCGTGGCCGCAGGGCCATCGTCTGATCCGCAAGCTACGGCGCCCGCGATGCCGCCGATCGCGCTGAGAGCGAGCATTGCGCTGCGAAAGATTCGCGCAGCTCGTGATCGGAGAGGGAGGACTTTCGGGAAGAGCTTTTCGTAAGGGGTATTCATGCGCGATCGCGCATCCTAAGAGCCGTGAAGACGTCATCGCCATAGTACGTTCGATGCAAGCTCGAGCGACATTCCGCGCCCGCCCTCGTGGGCATCGTGGATCCGCGATTTGTCCAGATGTGAGGTCGAGACGCCGCATGGATGGCGCTATCGACGCACAGCCGATGTCTCTGTGAGAGCGAGTCCGTGTGGGTCGTAGATGTGGAAATAGCTCTCACAAAACAGTCTTTTCTGGCGTTCTTTGTACGTGCCGAGGCGCCTCCGAGAGCGCATGCCATCTCCACCAATGAGTCGCGTTCTTTCGCTCTCTATCGTCGCCTCTCTGTTCTCACTCTTGACCGTCGCGTGCGCGACGGAAGTCGACGATCCCGAAAGCGATGTCGATGCGTTCGTTCAAGGTGGCGCGTTCGACACGGGCGATCTCGCGGTGGGCCTACTCACGTTCGTGGGGGGCACTTACTGCACGGGCACTTTGATCGCGCCCAACGTCGTCCTTACTGCGGCGCACTGCATTACGAGCGTGCCCACGAGCTTTTCGACGGCAGGCTACGGAAACGTGAAGCACGCTGTCCTCGCTGCGAAAAAGGCGAGCGGCTTTCTCGGCGGCTTTTGCCCCAATCCAACGCACGATGTCGCGCTCGTTCAACTCGCCGCGCCGATCACCGAGATCGCTCCAATCGCTTACGGAGCCGCGGTACCGAAGGTTGGCACGAGCTGCCGCGTGATCGGCTACGGCTCTCACCTCAACGACTCTGGGACGACGTTGTCGCGAAGAAAGTTCGCAGGAACGAGCACGATCTCGTCGCTGTCTGGCGATACGATCAAGGTGAAGTTCGAGACCGCAATTGCAGATTCGGGCGACTCGGGCGGCCCCTTGCTCTGCAACGATTCGGTCGTCGGTGTCGTCTCGTGCCATACGGACGGCGACTATCCGGCGCACAAGAGCGAATACTACGAGCGAGTCAGCTCCCTGAATACGTGGGTCAAAACCACGATCGCCGCGTGGGCTCCCTGAAGCGCAGCACACCAAACATGAAGCCGCTCGCGGCGTAGCCGAGCACTGCGCCAGTGAGAAGCCTCGTTGCGTGCCATGGCGCGTGAAGTCCGAGATCTTGAATCGCGATTTCTAAAACCGTCACCGCGAGCGCGGCGAGGACGATGGCGCGTCCATGCGTGACGACGAAGCGCGGAATGGGGGTGACGGCTCCGATCGCAATGCCGGCGTAAAGGCCCGCGCACCGACTACAGACGAGCATGGGCGTATCAAAGACGAAGAGCGTGCGTTCAGGACGCTGGTGGCAAAGCGTCGCGAAGAGTGCGTCGAGATCGGAAAGACGAACGGCGAAGAGCGCGAGCGCCCATGGCGTGGCGCCCGCAACGAACACGAGCAGTCGTAGAGCGAGGAGCGCTCGCGGGCTCATCGAAGATTTCAGTGCGCGCTACGGAAGGAGGCGCGGCTTGAAGAAGAGTTGCATCGTGAGGAAGCCGCCGAGCGCACCGAAGGCGCCATAGAAGATCGCGAAGCTGGGAATGCGAAGTACGCCCCACGTTCCACTCACGAGCATTTGTGAGGCAAGCGCGGGCGGCAATGAGCCGGCGAGCGACGACATCATGCTCGTGAACGCCATCGAGAAAATGAGACCGGAGATCGCCGAAAGAGCCCCCGCGCCAGCTCCCGCAGCGGCTCCGAATTTCACGGCGTCGGAGGCCGTCAAATTCTCCTCAGGATTCGAGCTCAGATACATCGACAGACCAATGGCGACTCCCGCGATGTTCAAAATGCAGAAGCAGCAGTTGAAGAGATTCAGAAGCGGAATCGAGGAAAGGATTCCACCGATGAGGCCGCCGATGACGACGTGCTTGGTGAAGCGCGCGAACGGCCTGTCGCCGCCGCTGAAACCGGGAGGGCCGTAACCACCACCGGGCGGCGGACCATAACCTTGCGGTGGGCCAAACCCGGGAGGCGCGCCTTGCGGCGGACCGTAACCGCCACCACCGGGTGGACCGTAGCCTGGAGGACCGCCTTGGGGTCCACCGTACCCCGGAGGACCTTGCACTGCGCCGTATCCGGACGGCGCGCCTTGCGGCGGTGGGCCATATCCAGGGGGCGCTCCTTGTGGCGGTGCGCCGTAACCGGGAGGACTACCTTGCGGCGCGCCGTAGCCAGGAGGCGGACTACCCGGCGGAGGGCCGTAGCCGCCAGGACCCTGCTGAGGAGGAGGACCGTAGCCACCCTGTTGTGGAGGAGAGCCCTGATGGGGAGGAGGACCATAGCCACCTTGCTGCGGAGGAGATCCTGGCGGAGGTCCGTAGGGCGAGTTTCCGCCGGGTGGTTGCCATCCGTTGCCGTTTCCACCGCCGTTTGCGTTGCCCATGGTTCCCTCGCTCGGTTGAGCAAAGATCCTAACAGGCGTCGCCGAGCTGGGAGATAAAAACGGCTCCGCAACGCGCGCGCAGCCGCGCTTCGTCATCGCAGTCTGACGACGACTCTCTCCGGACGACCATCGTTGTCGACGAAGATCGTTTTGGCTTCGCCGCCGCGCTTTGCGAGCTCGAACGCAACGCGTCGAACTTCTTCGAGCTTCTTGCGATACGGCCGCGCTCCC
>JAHFDV010000740.1 GCA_023248815.1 Myxococcales bacterium | reverse complement strand
GTCCGAGTAGACGGTGATGACGACCGGAATGATCATGTCGCCGCCGGCGGTCTTCGCGTTGAACTCCTTGCAGAACTGCATGATGTTCACGCCGTGCGCGCCAAGCGCAGGACCGACGGGAGGAGCGGGATTCGCCTTGCCGGCGGGGAGCTGAAGCTTGATTTGTCCGGTTACTTTTTTCATGTTCGTGACTCGTGATTGAGCGGTTTTGGGGGCGACTCAGCGGAGCCGCGCGAAGCTAACTTGGAAGAAATCTTGCTAGAAGCCGAAGATCGACCGCGGGGGGCGCTTCTTACTCGACTCTGAGCCGTTGTCAAATGGGACCGAGTCAATTCCCTTTTCTGGGCTTTTTCTCGGATTCGGCCGGAGGGTGACTTCGGCCGAAAGAATCGGTTCTCAGAGGGCGTGCTTTTCGACCTGTGCGAAGTCGAGCTCGACCGGGCGTTGGGCGCCGAAGATCGACACCTTCACGCGGATCTTCTGCTTGTCCGGTTTGACCTCTTCGACGGTGCCCGTGAAGTTCGCGAACGGTCCGTCGATGACGCGGATTTCGTCGCCCGCTTCGAAGGAAACGCGCGGACGTGGTTTGACGGCGCCTTCGACGATGCTCTTGCGGAGGTCGTCGATCTGCGGGCCCTTCACTTCTTGCGGCTTCTGATTGCCGATGAAGCCCGTGACCTTCGGCGTGTTCTTGACGAGGTGCCAGGCTTCCTCGCTCATATCCATCTCGACGAAGATGTAACCGGGGAAGCTCGTCTTCCGACGAACGCGCGATTTACCGCCCGCCTTCGCTTCTTGAACGGTCTCGGTGGGAATGAGGACCTCTCCGAACAGCTCTTCTTTGCTGAAGTCTTTGATGCGCTGCTGGAGCGCTTCGCGAACTTTGTTCTCGAAGCCCGAATAGGTCTGAATGACGTACCACTTCTTCATCGCTTTGTTCCCGCTGCTCGAGTGTTCTTGCTTGTCAGACGAGGCCGCTCTCGCACTCGGCGAGGAGACGTTCGTTGAGTCCGTGTTCAATGCGTTCATGGCCGATACACCCAATTCGTCACGAAGCCCCAAAAGCGATCCATGAGCGCGAAAAATGCTGTCGCGACTCCGGTCGTAATGATGACGACGGTTGTGTTGTTCGTGACCTCTTGCTTCGTGGGCCACGTCACTTTGGCGAGCTCGCTCGCGATCTCCTCGATCATCGAGTGCACCGCCTTGTTGCGCCAATAGTAGAGGGCAACGGCGGCTCCGATGACGGCCGAGACGCCCATCACGAGCTCGCCCTTCTCATCACCGATTTGCGGCTTCCACTGCGAGAGGCGATACCAAGCGAACGACGCGATCTTGTCGACGATGAACCCGACGAGAATGGCGAACGCGAAATATGCCGCGAAGACGAAGCGACGCGTGCCGAGTTGAATCGGGGCTGCGCCGACTTCTGCCGTGCCCTCGCCGCCCGCTGCGATCGCGAGAAGATCGGCGCCGCCCGCGGGGAGCGCTTCGAGTGACGACGACGATTCTTCCGTTTGCACGGAGGAGTCGTTGTCGTTCTGCTTGTCTTCTTCGGTGGCCATCTTGACTACATCCTCGAGAGAAAAACTAACCTTCGCAGGGGCTGGGGGGATCGAACCCACGACCTGCGGATTTGGAATCCGCTGCTCTACCAGCTGAGCTAAACCCCTAAAAAACGAGCGTTTCGGCTACTGCGCCGTTCGTATCGTCGGTCGGTCGTCCTCAACGTACGGTCGTACGTTTGCGGGGACCTTCCTAGCTCCGAACGGCTCGTGACGCCGACACGCGTCGTTTTTGTCTTCTGTTACTGCGCTACTTCTTCCTTTGGCGACTGGCTCGCAACTTTCGTTGCTTGCCTTTCACCTTGGGTGCCTTGTGTCGACCTTTTGAGGGGGCGATGGGGGCTTCGGGTTACTTCGATTCTTTGTGGAGTGTGTGCTTGTTGCAGGTGGGGCAGTGCTTGTTCTTCGTGATTTGCCCCAGCTGCTCGCGGCGCCTGGTTGCCTCGTAGTTACGTGCACTACACACGGAACAGACGAGGCGAACTCGGATGCGCTCGGAAGTCACGTTACTCGAGGATCTTGGTGACGACGCCGGCGCCAACCGTCTTGCCGCCTTCGCGGATCGCGAAGCGCATTTGCTCTTCGAGACCGACCGGCGTGATGAGCGAAATCGTCATCTTCACGTT
>JAHFDV010000325.1 GCA_023248815.1 Myxococcales bacterium | reverse complement strand
TGCCGTGGGACATTCGGGAGTGACTTCGAGCACGCGCGCAATGGTCGAGTCCGTCGCGCGCCTCCGTGAGCGTCGCCCCGCGATCGTGGAGAAAGCCTTCGCCGGGATTCGCTCCTTGGTCGAGAACGCGCGGCTTGCGATCGAGGCCGGTGACGTCTCCGCGCTCGGCAAGCTCTTGGATCTCAATCAGATGATCCTGAGCGGGCTCTTCCTCTCGACCCCTGAAATCGAGCGCCTCATCGCCTTGGCTCGTGCTTCCGGCGCGAGCGGCGCGAAGCTCACGGGAGCCGGCGGCGGCGGCTGCGTCGTTGCGCTCGTTCCAGACCACGCCACGCGTGAAAAAGTGCTCGCCGCATGGAAGGAAGACGGGTTCGTAGGCTTCGGGACGACCGTCGCTTCCGAGATTCCACTCCGCCAAGAAGTCGCGCGCGGGAGCGAGCTCCAGTGACATCGGCGCGGGCGATCGCGCACCCGAACATCGCGCTGGCAAAGTATTGGGGAAAGCAAAACGGCCCGGGTAATTATCCCGCCGTGCCGAGCCTCTCCGTCACGCTCGATGGGCTCGCAACGACGACGAAGGTCACGCTCGACGACTCCCTCGCGAAAGACATCGCGACCATCAACGGCCAAGAGGTCGTTGGTGAACCGAAAGAACGCATCGTCACCTTGCTCGGGCTCGTGCGCGCGAAGCTATCGGCCACGGGCGAGACGCCCGCATTCTGCTGCGTAGAATCGACCAACGACTTTCCGACGTCGAGCGGCCTAGCCTCGAGTGCATCCGGATTCGCGGCGCTCACCATCGCTGCCGATGGCGCTTACGGCACGCAGCTACCGACGGACGTGCTCAGCGATCTCGCGCGACGCATCTCCGCGAGCTCTGCCCGGAGCTTCTATTCAGACTTCGTCGTTCTTGCGAGCGGCCCCGAAGCGCCGACGGGCAACGAGCTTCTTGCCGCGCGACCCTTTGCCGAACGCGCGTCGCTTCCGCTCGAGGTGCTCGTGGCAGTGACGACCGAAGGCGCGAAAGAAGTGAAGTCGACGGGCGGCATGAATCAAACGCGCGACAAGAGCCCCGTGTATGATGCATGGAAAAACGAAGCTCCGCGAATCTTCGCGGACGTGAAGGCGGCCATCGAGACGAAGTCGTTCGAGCGTCTCGGCGAAGCGGCCGAACGCAGCGCGCTTCTCATGCATGCGACGATGATCGCAGGCGGCCTCGTCTATTGGAACGCCGGCACGATGGAAGCGATGCACACGGTGCGAAAGCTCCGCGCAAAAGGCACGGCGGCCTACTTCACGATCGACGCGGGCCCGCACGTGAAAGTGCTCGTGGAGCCTGAAAACGTGCGCGCCGTAAAGGCAGCGCTCGAGAGCACTCCTTCCGTTCTCCGCGTTCTCCGCGCGACTCTCGGAGACGGCGCGCGTCTCGTCTCATGAGCTCGCCGTCTGAGCCGGCGCTTCCGCAGCGCGAGGTATTGGCGCCGGGAAAGCTCGTTCTCTGTGGAGCGTATGCGGTGCTCGATGGCGCTGCGGCAATCGTCGTCGCGGTGGACCGCCATGCACGCGCGGGAACGAAAGAGCGCGCGCCGACGCGTAGCCCCGAGTTCATCGCGGCTTTTGGCGAAGAGCTCGCTCCCGTTTGCGACACGTCGTCGATGCGCGAGAACGGAAAGAAGCTCGGACTCGGCTCGAGCGCAGCCGCACTAGTGGCCGCTCTCGGCGCAGACGAAGCGTGGCGCGGCGGCGATCTCGAATCGGGTGACGTCCGTAGCCGCATCTTCTCGCGTGCTCGCGAAGCGCATCGCGCGGCGCAGGGCGGGGGAAGCGGCGTCGACATCGCCGCCAGCACATACGGCGGCGTCCTCCGCTACAAGCTCGTGGGCGGAAAGCCGTGGATCGCCTCGGTCGACTGGCCCGCGCAGCTGGCGATGGAGGTCTTCTTCTCCGGAGAGAGTGCCAAGACGAGCGCCCTTCTTGCTTCGGTGGCGGCGTTCCGCAACGAGAATGCTGGCGTCGCTGAAAGCGTGTTCGCCGAGCTCTCCGACGCTGCGAACGAAGCTGCAGAGCTCTTCTCGACGGGCTCGGTGCGCGAGATCCTGAGCGCGCTCGGACGCTTCTCGGATGCGTTGCGAGCGCTCGGCGAAGAAGCGGACGCGCCCATCTTTCCGCTCTCGTTCCTTCGCCTCGACGTCGCCGCGCGCGAGGAAGGGGGCCTGTTTTTCCCATCGGGCGCTGGCGGAGGGGACGTCGGAGTCTTCCTTGGGGAGAGGCCCGCGTCGGAGAAGCTGATTGCGCGCGCCAAAGAGCTCGGCCTCTTGCATGTTCCGATGAAGATCGATCCCGCGGGAGTGCGCTTGAAGGACTCGCCCGACGGCGCTACAAGGTGACCGCAATGGCCAAAACTTCACGAATTCCCGGCTTGTACAAGATGACGATTGCGGAGCGCCGCTCCCTCGTCAGCGAAGTCACGGGTGTCACCGAGAAGGAAATGGACCACGCGCTCGACGGCGGCGGGCTCGACGCAGAGACGGCCGACAAGTTCGTCGAGAACGTGCTCGGCACTTACGCACTCCCTTTCGCCGTCGCCCTCAACGTGCGAGTGAACGGCAAAGACTTCGTCGTCCCGATGGTCGTCGAAGAGCCGAGCGTCGTCGCGGCAGCGTCCAACGCCGCAAAAATGGTGCGCACGGCGGGAGGCTTCAGTGTCGAGGCCGATCCCGCAGTGATGATCAGCCAAGTGCAGCTCACCGACGTGCCCGATGTCGCCGCTGCCAAAAAAGCGATCCTCGCTCGTAAAGAAGACCTGATTCGCGTTGCCAACGAGGCCATTCCTGGGCTCATCGCGCGTGGCGGCGGTACGATCGATCTCGAAGTGCGCGAGCTCGCCGATGCTTCGATGCTCGTCGTTCATCTTCTCGTCGACTGCCTCGACGCGATGGGCGCAAACCTCGTGAACGGCGTCGCCGAATACGTCGCGCCGCGTCTCGCCGAGCTCGCGGCCGGTCGCATGGGCCTCCGCATTCTTTCGAACCTCGCCGATCGCCGCTGCATTCACGTTCGTTGTCGTGCGCGCGCCGCGGATCTCGCGACGGACGACATGCCGGGCGAGGCCGTGATCGACGGCATGGTGAACGCTTCGCGTTTCGCCGAGCTCGATCCGTATCGCGCGGCGACGCACAACAAAGGCATCATGAACGGCGTCGACGCCGTCGTCATCGCCACCGGCAACGATTGGCGTGCTGTCGAAGCAGGCGCACATGCCTATGCCGCGCGCACGGGAACGTATCTTCCGCTCGCGACGTGGCGACGCATCGATACCGAAGAGGGCGCGTTCATCGAAGGGAAGATGACGCTGCCGCTCGCCCTGGGAACGGTCGGCGGAACCCTGCGCGTGCACCCGGCGGCTCGTCTCGGATTGAAGATGCTGGGGACGACCTCTGCCTCCGAGCTCGCGTCCGTCGCTGCATCCGTCGGTCTCGCCTCGAACCTCGCGGCCATCCGTGCGCTCGCGAGCGATGGCATCCAGAAGGGTCACATGGCGCTCCACGCGCGCTCCGTGGCGGTCGCCGCAGGTGCCCACGGAGATCTCGTCGAGCGCATCGCCGCGATGATCGTCGAAGCGCGAGACATCACGCTGGAAGCCGCCAAGCGCGCGCTCGAGCTCCTCGACCCGAAGGGCGAGGGGGCGATCGAAGTCACCGAAGAGTGAACTAGGCAAATCCGCTCGATGGGCGCCACTTTGACCGACTCGCGAACATTTGACCGGGTTTCAGTGATGGCGTAAGTTTCCGCCCGCTTGTCAGAAGAGAAGGAAATCGAGCATCTGCGAGGGGCGCTCCACGACGTGTCGAACGCCCTCACCGTCATCCTCGGTTGGATCGAAGAAGCACGCGCGGACGAAGATCGAACCGCGGTCGAAGGCGCGCTCGAAGTCATCGAGAAGCGCAGTCGCGCAGCTCGTGATCTCGCGCGTCGCGCCATTGGCGTCGCCGTCACCGTCGTCGAAGAATACGAGACGCTCGAAGAAGCCGTGAAAGACACGGTGCATTCTCTCGAGGTCGAAGCGCGTCAAGCAGGCGTGACGCTCGATCTCGTCTCCAGCACTCCCGGAGGTCAATTGCTCGGCGCCTCGGAGCTCGCGCAAGTGCTCGGCAATCTTCTTCTCAACGCGATCGCGTTCACGCCGGCCAAGGGAATCGTGCGCGTGACGACCTCGCAAGAAGCCGAGCGCCTCTTCGTCGACGTGATCGACGAAGGGCCCGGCGTCGAAGACGATCGCCGCGACAGCATCTTTCAGGGCGACTCGACCCGCAAAGGCGGGGCAGGGGTCGGTCTCGGTTACGCGCGGGACGTTGCCCGTCAAAATGGCGGCGACGTAATCCTCATGGCGAACTTGCCGCATGCCGCCTTCAGAATTTCGTGGCCGCGCTCGGGCACTTCGCGAAGACCGCCGCAGCGCATCTCACTTCCGCCGAAATCTCGTGGCGCACTCGCGACCGTTCGCCTCCTCGTTTTGGACGACGATCGCGACATCACCGATCTCCTCGAGACCGCTCTCACGTCGCGCGGTGCCGCGCTCTCGGTGATTCGTAAGTCGTCCGAGCTCGAAGGCGTGGACGGCGAATTCGACGCCATCTTGCTCGACTACTCGCCGATCGCCGATTCGGTCGACACGGCCCTCGAGACCATCAAGCGCCGTTGGCCCGCCGCAGCCCTCCTCGTCATCTCGGGAACGGTCAGCGTGCGGGCGCTGCCGGGCATTCCGCAGCCGAGCTGGGTGCGAAAGCCGTTCGAGGTCGCAGAGCTCGTGGGAGCGATTCAGCGCGTGCT
Organism: Myxococcales bacterium; assembly: GCA_023248815.1. GTDB lineage: Bacteria > Myxococcota_A > Polyangia > Polyangiales > Polyangiaceae > JAHFDV01. Next base: position 2,143 of record JAHFDV010000325.1, on the reverse strand, counting down.
TGGCCGCAGCGAGCCCGTTCTATAAACGCTCATTTTCAAGGCTCCGCGTGGCGGCCCATCTCGTCGATGGTTGTCCGTTTACGAATCGGCTTGATCCAGACTTTGCCGCATGTTACCCGTCCTGCTCCTTCGCGAAGGTGGCGGAATTGGCAGACGCACTAGCTTGAGGTGCTAGCGGGTAACACCGTAGGGGTTCAAGTCCCCTCCTTCGCACAAGTACGAAAACGGGTCCTCACGAGGACCCGTTTTTCGTTTGTACAAACGCGAACCACAAGAGCTCATCCAATGTCGAACGTCGCCATCTCGGGCGCTCTCGCCCTCCTCCTCCTCGCATCCTGCAACGACGCCAAGTCGCCCGAGACCCCTACGCAGGGCGACATCCAGATCGTTCGCCTGCGCGCTCCCAACGACGCATCGGGCCCATCTCCCGACAAGCTCGACGATGCGCTCATGAAGAAGCGGAAGGAGCTCGACAAGTGCTACGCCGAAGGCCTCACGCGCGAGCCCAAGCTCACGGGGACGATCAACGCGCTCTTCAAAATCTCACGAGACGGAAGTGTCTCGGAGGCGACCGACGCGTTCGGAGGCAAAGAGCCCGGAGCAGCCGTCGCACTTCCCGATACGGAGGTCGCGCGATGCGTACTCGGGGTGATCCAGCTCACGAACTTCGGAAAGCGGCCGCAGGAGGGCGAAGCCGTCTACTCGCTGAAGTTTGTCCCGCTCGACCGATGACCTAATGCGACAAGCGCGCCGTCAGCTGCTCGAAGACCATCTCGAGATTGGGCGCCACGAAGATCGTATCCTGATACGTCGTCGTGTCGAAGGGCGTCTTCGCGATGACGTCGATGTCGAACGGCTTCAGCGTGGCGCTCTTCTCGAAGCGTTCGAGCTCGCCGAAAGACGAAAGAAGCCCCGCACCATAAACGTGCAGATTACCCGCTTTTCCCACGGCACCGAACTCGAGCGTGTACCAGTAGAGGCGAATGAGCTCGAGAAGGTCCTCTTCGCGTTCCGTGCGCTTCGTGGCCTCGCCGAAGAGCCTGTTCACGGCGGCGAAGCGCGCGTCATAGAGGAGCGGCACGTGCCCCACGAACTCGTGGATGACGTCGGGCTCGGGAGTGTAGAGCGGCATGCTTTCGTGGCGGATGTATTGCGTCGCCAGAAACACGTCGTCGGCGAGGCGCTCCATGAATTGGCGCGGCGTCACGAGCCCAGCGACCGGCTCGAGGCGAACGTTCGAGCCTTTGGCGAGCACCGCGCATACCTCGTCGAAGGAGGGGATCGCGCTCGGGACGAAGCCGACGGGCTCCCACGCGGCAAGGTATTCGGCGCACGCGTAGCGCGCATGAAGCGGACGAAGGTGCTCGAGCGCAGTGCCCCAAACGCGGGTCTCGGTCTCCGTGTAGGTGATCTTCGGGAGGGCGGACCCTCGAACGAACGTGTCGGCGGCGTGCGCGATCTCGTTGCGGCGCGCTCGATACACGTCGTCGCGAAAGCCGGGGTGATCTTGCCCGAGTTCGACGTGGCGCGAAGGATCGCCCTGGGCGTGCGGAGATGCCATTCCTCAGGGATTATTCGCTACAATCTGTCCGATGTCCCGCGAGATAGTTCACGTCGACATGGACGCCTTTTTCGCGTCCGTCGAACAGCGGGACAACCCCGAGCTCCGCGGAAAGCCCGTCGTGGTCGGCGGCAAATCGAAGCGCAGCGTCGTCTGCGCGGCGTCCTACGAGGTGCGCCCCTTCGGCGTGCGGTCGGCGATGCCGATGGGCGAAGCCTTGCGCCGCTGCCCGCAGGCGATCGTCGTCGAACCGCGCCGCGATGCCTATGTCGAGGCGAGCCGGCACGTCTTCGAGATCTTCAATCGCTATACGCCGCTCGTCGAGGGGCTCTCGTTGGACGAAGCGTTCCTGGACGTCACCGGCAGTCGCTCGCTCTTCGGAGATGGTGGCGCAATCGCGGAGCTCATTCGCGCCGACATTCGCAAAGAGCTCTCGCTCACCGCTTCGGCGGGCATCGGCCCATCGAAGTTCGTCGCCAAGCTCGCGAGCGACATGCGCAAGCCCGACGGGCTCTTCATCGTCCCGAGCGACCTCCAAGCCTTTCTGCGGCCTCTCCCCATCGAGCGTATGTGGGGCGTCGG
>JAHFDV010000739.1 GCA_023248815.1 Myxococcales bacterium | reverse complement strand
GGCGGCTATGTCGGTCACAACAAAGGAATCGGCGGCAAGACCGAAGACATCGTGAGCGTGTACAAGTCCGGAGGCGCAGACGCCGCGAATCCACTCGTCATCGAATACAACGCGTTCGAAGGCACGGACTGGACGAGCGCAAGCGGCTCCGGGAGCATGCTCGGAGACGACGGCGGCTCGCACATCGTCGTGCGCAACAACACCTACCTCACACCCGGGCAAGTCGGCATCGGCGTGACGAGCGGGACCGACATCCACGTGCTCGACAACGTGCTCTACGGCGTGAAGCGCACGAGCGCCAACGTTGGTATCTACGTGTGGAACCAGTATTCGAGCACGTGCTCCGGCATCGAGGTCGCGCGAAACAAGGTGAAGTGGTTCAACGCGAAGGGGACATCCAACCCCTACTGGAATGCCGGCAACTGCGGAACTGTCGCCGGAGAGTCGACCAATGACTGGAACGCCGCCATCGACCCGAACGGCCTGCACGTCACGCTCTGAGCCTCATGACGCGGTTCCGCGTCACTCTTCCTCACTCGTTGGCTGCCCCAGAGCCGACGAGTGGGGATTCGTTCGTGCCCAGTGCCTTGGTGAGCAGTTCGGCGCGTGCATCGTTCGTGAGATATGATCTCGGTATGTCCGATTCGGTGCGCGAACCTCCGCGTGCGGCGTTCCCTACGCGCGTCGGGCGCTATGAGCTATTGGTCCCGATCGGCCGCGGCGGAATGGCGAAGGTGTACCTTGCACGAATCTCCGGCGTCGGCGGATTCGAGCGGCGATTCGCGCTCAAGCTAATGCACGACCACCTCCGCGACGAGCCCGAATGGACGGCGCACCTTCTCGACGAAGCGCGACTTGCAGGGCGCCTGCGCCACCCGAACCTCGTGCCCGTCGTCGACGCGGGCGAGGATGCCGTGGGCGTCTTTCTCGTCATGGACTACGTCGAAGGCGAGGTGCTGTCCGGGCTGACGCGCGAGCAGCGAAAAAAAGGCGGACGAATTCCGCAACCCATTGCGCTGCGGATCTTGAGCGACGCGCTCGTCGGCTTGCATGCGGCACATGGTGTGAAAGACGATTCTGGCGTGCCGCTCGGGCTCGTTCATCGCGACTTTTCACCGCAGAACATCTTGGTCGGCATCGATGGTGTTTCGCGCCTCACGGACTTCGGCATCGCGAAAGTCGCGAACCGCACCGTGCTCACGCGAACGGGACTAGTCAAAGGCAAGGTCGGCTACATGTCGCCCGAGCAGGCGCGCGGCATCGAGGTGGATCGTCGCACGGATGTTTGGGCGGCGGGCGTGCTCGCATGGGAATTACTCTCGGGCGAGCGGCTCTACCCCCTCAGCGACGACATGGCGACCCTCTTCAGCATCGTCTCCGAAGAGCCGCGCACGCTGCGCTCCGCCGATCCGGGCATCAGCCAAGCCGTCGAAGCGTGTGTGATGCACGCGTTGAGAAAGGATCGCGAACAGCGTTTCGAGACGGCCGAAGCGTTTCGTCTCGCGCTCATGGACGCGTGGAACGCTCCAATCGCAGATACCGCGGCGGTCGCGCGCTACGTCCTCGAGGTCGCGGGCCCCACGCTGAGCGCTCGTGAAAGAGAAATCGAGCTCGTCATCGACGAGCGCGCGCAAGGGCACTCGGATGTTCGCCGACGGTTCTCGGAGCCAATCTCGGAGGGCGACGAGACCGAGAGACGTGCAACGGATGGCGACGATGCAGAGACATTGGAGAAGCCCGCGAATACGGCGCAGACGCTCGTGGCTCTCGCGGAGGACGGCGCAACGAAGACGGCAAAAGACATCGCCGACGAAGACGCCGCTGGTAGAGACACCGCCAACAGAGATGCAGCGTCGAAGCCTTCGCCCGGCAGAATCATCGCCGTGAGCCTCGTTGGCGTCGCGATGATCGCTTCGATCCTCGTCTGGCAGATGGTACCTCGCCATCCATCGCCGTCTCTTTCGAGCACGAACGCCGCACCCCCGGAGAGTGCCGTCGCTCTCCCGCCGTCGGCGACCGAGGCGATCGCTTCAGCGCCGATCGCCATCCCCGAACGAAACGCGCCGCTCGCCGTAGCCCCGTCGACTCAGGCGCACTCGTCGACGAAAGCCGCATCACCCAAGAGCAACGCGCGATCCTCCGCGAAGCACGGGAACGAAGGGCACGGGATCGGCAAGGCTAGCGCCAAGCCGA
>JAHFDV010000067.1 GCA_023248815.1 Myxococcales bacterium | reverse complement strand
AAAAGCCATCTGGAATCGACACTCGAACGACAGGCCGAGCGCGAACCCCGAAAGCGCAAGCACGTAGCCCTCGAGTCGACGATCGCCTGCGAGCTGAACGAAGGCGAGAAGAAAGAAGCTCGTCGCGACATTCTCACTCGAGGTGCGTGCCGCGAGATAGGGAAGCATGCCCGCCGTCGTGAATACGAGCGCATGGAGGCCTTGCCTTGAATCTGGCACCCAACGCTTCGAAAAATCGAAGAGGCGGAACAGCGCATAAAACGAGAAGAGCGACGAAGCAATGCGCGCGAACGTCGCGAACGCAAAGTAGGTCGTCGCGCTCTTGGCGACGTCGAAGAAGGTCGTCCAAATTTTTGCGAGCGCGAAGTAGATCGCGGGCAGAAGCCACGGTCGGATTTTCGCGCCGAACTCCCACGAGAGATCCGAAGCATCGACGACGCCGAGCTTGTGTCCCGTCCATTCGAGCGTCTGAAAGTATTCGTCGGGATGAAACGGTGCGTCGCTGAAGAAGGCCGTGACGAGAAAGACGAGCAGCATGACGGAGAGAAGCGCCGCCTCTCGTCTCGTGCGCGACCGTGTCATTGGCGCGACCCTGTCATTTGCGCGCGCTTGTCATTTGCGTGCACCCTCTGACTCGGTCGCGCGCTCACGTGCGCGTTCGAGCGCGGCGAAGAGAATGTTTCCGAGCACCTCACCACCCGCAGGCGTTGGATGCGTCATGTCGGCGGTTCCAAGCGGCGGCGAGAGCTTGAGCCATCGCGCCATCGATCCCTTTCCGCCCATTGCCTCGAACATGTCGAAGAAAGCGACGTGATGGAGATGGGCGAGGCGCCGTTGCGCTTCGACGAGATCGAGAATGACTTTGCGCGTTTTCAGCTCACCACCAGAAGCCTTGCTGGCGCGATCGATTGGAGACATCACGAGCACGGAAGCATTGGGCGCGGCCGCTTTCGCCTTCTCGATGAGCTTTCCGAGCTGATCGTCGTAGTGCGGGTCGAGAACGCCTGCTTCGCTCTCGTTCGTTCCGAAGTTCAAGATGACGAGCCCAGGGTCGCGCAGATCCATGATCTCGCGCCAGTGATCGCCATTCATCTGATCGCCGAGAAGTGCCGCGCGGGCGCCATTGATGCCCATTGCATCGTAGACGACGCCCGCTTGATCGCGCTCGAGAGCCACGCCGAAGACGCGCGCCTTCCCTCGCGCAAAGAGCTGCATCTTGGCGGCACCGTCCGCGACACGAACCGAATGCACGCGGGTCACCTTCGCCGGGCCACGCGTCGTCCAGCGCGCGGTCTCGCCTCCCTCGACGACACTCTCGAGCTCTCCGCCGATCGGCTGCTCGAGATAGTAGATGTCGAAACGGCCCACGTTGCGGCCGTACTCGCCCTTTTGTGCGGTCCCGAACGTCGCGCGGGCCCCCGCCGTTGCGGTGAACGAAACGCCACCCGGCCCATAGCGCCCATCGTCTGCCCACGGCCCGACGATGCGCTGCATGCTCCAGCCGTCCGACGCCGTGTGAAAAACGTCGTTGTGGAAGTACCAATCCCACGCGTTCGCGGTGAGTACGAAGCCGTGTCCGGAGTCTCCGTAGCGCTCTTGGAAACGCCTTCGCGCCGTTCCCGAGATGAGATCGCTCGTGAGCACGGAGTCGCCATAGTGGACGATGCGCGTCACGGCGCCCGCGCTGCCAGGACCGGGGTGCTTCTTGGCGTCTTCCGTCACTGCAAGCCGCGCGAAGAAGGGAAAGAGCGCGCCGTCTGGATCTTCGATCTCGGTCTTGGCGGTGATGCCCGCCTTCTCGCGAGCTTCTTTCGCCGCGTCTTCGGACTGCGCACGATCTTCCGGGAGAGCGTTCGTCACGGATCCCTTGTTCTCGGTCGCGCCGATCCCGAGCTCGCCGACGCTCGCGACGGGCTCGGCGACGACCTTCGACGACGAGAGCTCGACCGTGTCTTCGGCCTTCTCCCAAGGCGCATGAATCACGCGAAACGCTTTACCGCGCGGGTGTGCGTACGGCAGCAAGAGCAAGAGCGCGGCGATGCCGACGACTCGAACGGGTCGTGCTGCGAGAGGGTGCGCCAAAGCGAGCCAGGATTTAGCGAAGTTCGTCATAACTTGCTAGAAAGCTTCACTCCTCGCTGTCTCGCTGAATTCGATCGCCCTTCTGCTCTAGATGCTCTTCAACAGCGCCTCTTACGCACTCTTTCTCGCGATTGCGTACTGCTGCTTTTGGCTCCTGGCCGATCGGCGCCGCGCCCGCACGGTCTTTTTGGTCGTCGCGAGCTATGTTTTCTACGTTTTCGGAACGTACGAGACGGCAGTAAAAGAGGCGCAGAATCCACCGCTCGGAGTGCCCCTATGGACGGCCCTCTGTCTCGGCATCATCTTCGTGGGGAGCTCGCTCGACTTCGCGATTGGCCGCTGGATGGTCAAGATCCAGAGTCCGCGACGACGGCTCTTGCTGCTGCTCGTCTCGATCAACTACTACCTGCTCGTTCTCGCGTTCTTCAAATATTGGAACTTCGCGGCGGACAACCTCGCGTGGCTCTCCGCCAAGATCGGGCATCCCATCGCCGCGCATCACGTGCATCTCATCTTGCCATTCGGCATCTCGTTCTTCACGTTCGAGACGATGAGCTACACGATCGACGTGTATCGCGGGCAGATGAAGCCAGCGAAGAGCTACGGCGAATACCTTCTCTTCGTCGCATTCTTTCCGCATCTCGTCGCCGGGCCGATCGTGCGCCCCGAAACGATGTTGCCGCAGCTCGAGGCGCGTCCCGTCTTCGACTCCGACAAGCAACTGAAGGCGCTCTTTCGAATCGGTTCGGGTCTCTTCAAGAAGGTCGTCATCGGTGATTTTCTCGGAAGCGAATTCGTCGGCCGCATCTTCGACAGCCCCGAGCACTTCTCTTCCCTCGAGGTACTGGTCGGCGTGTATGCGTACGCGATCCAAATCTACGCGGATTTTTCCGGCTATTCGGACATCGCGATCGGCAGCGCCCAGCTCTTTGGCTACGAGCTCCCTGAGAACTTCCGTGCGCCTTATCTCTCGCGCAACCTCCAAGACTTCTGGCGGCGCTGGCACATCTCGCTCTCGAGCTGGCTGCGCGATTACCTCTACATTCCGCTCGGCGGCTCACGCGGTGGATCCTTTGCGACGTATCGAAACCTTTTTTTGACGATGCTTCTCGGTGGTCTTTGGCATGGCGCTTCTTGGAACTTCGTCATCTGGGGCGCGCTTCACGGCGTGGCGCTCGGCGTCGTTCGCGCATTCCAACGTGCCCGAGCGCAGGCGGGCAAACCCGTTCCCAAGGAGAGCGACGAAGCCGTTCCTGCGCTTCCGACGACGCTCTCCGGCATCGTCGCCACGCTCGTCACGTTTCACTACGTCTGCTTCGCGTGGGTCTTCTTCCGCGCCCACGATTTCTCGCATGCGACGGCCGTGCTTCATGAGATTGGGGCGCTTCGCGGAGGCGGGGTGAATCTCACGTCGCGTCTCGTCGCGATCGTCCTTTTGGGATTCGTGCTCCACATGGCGCCCGAGCGATTCTACGAGCGGGCGCGGACGCTCTTTGCGCGGAGTCCGCTCCTTCTCCAGAGCGCCGCCGTAGCCGCATTTGCGATCGCCGTGCACCTCCTCGCGAGCGCGCGCGAGCAGCCCTTCGTGTACGGTCAGTTCTGAGGACGCTCACGCCGCTCATGTTTTCGCCGCGCACGACCGACACGCTCTTCATCGTGTTCAACACGCTGGCTTCGATCCTCATCGGCGCCGGCGTCTTCGTGGCGTTGCCCGCGCGGTATTGGCCGGTCGATGTCGGCGGAGCGGTGGTTTTGGTCGCATTCACCGTTGCATCGGCGAGGCTCCTTCGCCCGGAAAACGGCGCTTTGAAGAAGCCGGCGGCGCTCGCGATGGGCGCCATTGCCGTCCTCGGAGGCCTCACCGTGCTCGCGCTCTTTTTCTCGGCGGGTCACCTCTACGGCATTTACGGGCCCGTAGGACGCGGGGGAGCGTTCATCTTTCTCTTCGTCGTGGCGCTCGTAGTCCCGTATCTCGTGATTTTTCCGTTGCTCGAATTTTTCTGGCTGCGTCGACGTCCATTCTGAGATGAGGCGCGCTCGCTCGCGCGTTATGCTGCTCTCGTGCGCGACGCGAAAGAGCTCCTTGGATTTCGCATCGAGCGCGTGCTCGCATCCGATGGCGTCGTCGAAACGCTCCTCGGCCGAAACTCGAGCGACAAGCAGGTCATTCTCAAGGTCGTTCACATTTCCGGTGGCGATGAGCTGAAGCTCGACGCGAGCTTCATCAAAGAGGCCGAGGCGTACTCGCGGCTTCGCTACCTTTCGATCGTCGAGCTCTTGCAGTTCTCCGTCGCCGCGGGACGAATCGCGATGGCGTTCGAACACGTCGACGGTGTGTCCCTCAATTACGCGAAGACGCTTCTGATCCCGCCGCTCGACGACGTCGCGTCCGTCCACATCGCGCGGGGGATTTTCTCGGCATTGGGCGCGGCGCATTCGGCGCGCAGGCCAGAAGACGGCGAGCTCCAACCGGTCATTCATCGCGATCTGAATCCGCTCAACATTTTTCTTTCGCGCGATGGCGAAGTGAAGGTCGCAGATTTTGGAATGACGAAGATCGGCGTCGTCCGTGCGCAGGGCGTGGGCGCGTTCGAGGGGACCGTGGGCTACATGGCTCCCGAACAGATTCGTGGTGAGACGCTGACGCCCAGCGCCGACGTCTATGCGGCCTCACTCATCATCGCCGAGCTATTTGCTGCGAACAGCGCTGCCGCGAGATCCGGGGGCGACATTCGTGAGCTCGCATTGAATCTCGACGACAGCCGTCCCGATCTTTCGGTCGCTCTCCGCGCACTCATCGCACGTGGTCTTTCTCCCGATCCCGAAAGACGCGAGATGGAGCCCGAAGAAGCCGTCTTCATTTGCGACAGTCTCTCGTCGTTCTCCGAGGGCCAAGCGTCTCTCGCGCAGGCTGTCGTGCGCGTTCAACTCACGCATGCAGCGAGCGTCTCGCCGACGTCGCTTCCGCCCGATCCTCTTCGGCGCTTTCCGCCGCCTTTGGACCCGCGAGCGCCGACACGAAGCTCGAGACCGCCGCCGTTTTCATTCCCTCCTCCCGAGACCTACCTCGCGGACTTCTCGACGGCGCCTCGCAACGAGCGTGCGCCGGTCCGCGATCTCGCGCTCGAGCCGCTTTTTGCGCCGCGGATCGAGTCACTTTCGAAAGACCGCGTACCGAGTGTGGTGCCTCCTCCGCGGCCGTTCGAAGAGACGAATCTCGACATACGGCAGTTCAAGCCCGTTCCCGCTCCGAGCCGCGCGCCTTCCATTCTCGTCTTCGTCGCGGCCTTCTTGATGGTCTTCGTGCTGGGGCTCGCGTTCGTCTTTCGTGAACGCATCTTCTTTGCAGATACCGTGCGTAAGCCGATTTCGATGACGAGATCCGAAGTCGACGAATCGACGGTGGCCCCCGTGCAGACGGTGCCGAGTATCTCCGGGGCGGCGAGTGCCGTTCCCGACGTACCCGCGTTCACGCGTCCGGCGGCTAGCTCGACCTCTACTGCGCTTCCGGTGCCGAGCGCGGCGGTCGCGAGTGCGGCCTCATCGAACGCTTCGTCCGGTGAGGGAGTCGTCAGGCTTCCCCCTCGCGCGCGCGGCCACCGCATCTACATCGACGAAAAGCTCATCACCGAAGGCTCGTCGCGCGTGAAGCTCAAATGCGGAAGCCACGCGCTCCGAATTGGAACGCGTGGCAAAAACGAGATCATCGACGTCCCCTGCAACGGGACGGAGCTCGTGCTGAAGTAGTTACCGGCGCCAGGATTGCCGGTGGACAGGATCGCCGCCGACAGCGTTACGGGCGGAAAGCGTTACGGGCCGACAGCGTTGGGCGGACAGCGTCATGGGCGGACAGCGTCACGGGCGGACAGTGACGGGGAATGCGAACGTCGCGTCCATGAAGGGGCCGACCTTGGCGAGCTTGAGCGCGTTCTTGATGCACGCTTCCGCCGGCTTTCCGACCGCCGCGCCGGACACATTGACCGCTTGCACGGATCCGTTCGACTGGAAGACGACGCTCGCCTTCGATACTGGATCATCGGGACCGAGGCATGCGCGCGCGTTCGGAAGAACGGCGCCGATGGCACCAACGACCTGACCCTGCGAAGGCTTTTGCGGAACCGAGCCGGCAGCGAACGCAGGGCCGGAGGCTTTTTCTTGCTCGCCGCCTGCCGTTGCGATGGGACCGGCCGCTTGTTGCATTGCTTCGCCGAGCGATGAATTCGCGCCGACCTTCGCCGGCAATTTCGGAGCGGCAGGAGCTTCGGCAACCTTGGGCGCTTCGGCCGGCGCGTCGGCTACCGCAAGCTTTCCACCGGCTGCTGCTTTGTGAGCCTTCGCGTGCGCTCCCGCGTGCGCGGCCGGAGAATCCGCCGTGGTGACATCGCTCGCGGCGACTTCTTGCGGCGCTTCGACGGCTGCGGTCGGCGCTGCTTCGACGGGCTTCGGATCGGCAACGGGTTGCGCCTTCGTTTCCGTCGTAGACACCGGAGTGGCGACGGGCGCCACCGCGACGAGGCCCTTCGGCTTCAAGACGACGAAGTAACCTGCGGCTGCGGCTGCAGCGACGAGCGCGAACGAAAGGAACGCGATCTTTCCGCCGTTCCCCGACTTCTTTTCGGGAGTGAGCTGCGCGGTTTCGGCCATCACCGGAAGCACTGGCGGAGCCAACGACGCGGGCGGCGCGAGTGGATCGGCAGAGAGCGGCGAAAGAGAAGGGGAGGCTGCGCCCGAAATCGGACCGAGTGATCCCGGCTGCTCGAGTGATCTCGGTTGTTCGAGACCTTGAGCTTGACCGAGCGAGCCCGCCGCCGACATGGAAACTGCCGCGAGCGGAACTGTTTGCTGCGGAAGTGGCGGTTGACTCGAGTAGGCCTGCGGAGAGAGGCCCTGAGAGATCAAGTGGGTCGACGGGGCGGCGGGTGCCGGCAACGGACCATCATCCATCAAACTTTGCGACGCGAGCGCCGTCGTTTGCGCACGGAACGCGCCATGCGGATCCGCGGCGACGATCGCATTGAGATCGACCATGCCGGAGTCGTCGGCGTTGCCTACGGAACCGACACTCGGAAGCGGACCGCTACTGCCGCCGAAGCTACCAGGGCCGCCGAAGCTACCAGGACCAAAGCTCCCGGGACCGCTGCTCGGACCGCCGATTCCATATCCCACGCTCGAGGGCGGAGGCGTCGACGCAAACTTCGCGAGCTCTTTGAGGCTCGCACGATCGCGTTCCCGCGATTCGGCCGAGGGGCGATCGGAGATGGCGACCTTCGACTGCGGAACGGAGGACGGAGGGTTGGAACGCGGATTCGACATAGGACTCCCGGTACTCATGTGACTGCCAGCTGCTCCTTTACGCTCAAATGGATATGCATGCTCAGACGCATGCGTATGTTCAAACGGAGGCGGATGTGACGAAGTGGAAGATGTTGTAGCACTCAATCGCCGTTCGTCATGCGTTTCTGGAAAAGGGCTCGCCAAAAGCTCGTCCTCCCCAAGCGCTGAAAGGCCTGTTTTTACGGGCGATTGAGAGTCGCTTGTCCCTGCCGTCGAAGCGCCTCTTAACGCTTCGAAGCTTTGGGCAGCGCGCGTCGTCGTCTCTGCGCGGTCGTCGACCTCCTTGGACGTGCCCTCACGAAGGGGCCACTGAGCGAGCGATTGATCGAGGTTTCTCATGTTCTCCTTCCCCTCACGCATCGCTGTCGATCCCGCGCGTTTTGAGAAATTCCTTCAGTTTGCGGCGGGCCTCGTGGACGCGCCAGGCAATCGTCCCGACCGGCGCGCCGAGGACGGCACTCGCGTCTTCGTGGGAAACGCCATCGACGAGCACCAAAATGAGGGTCGTCCGTAGCGATTCGCTGAGCCCGTCGATTCCCTCGGCAAGTGCCTGAAAATATTGTCGATCGATGGCTTGTTCATCGGGATTGGGCCCCGATCCCGCCGTGCGCTCGCCGATCTCTTCGAGGCGCGGATCTCCGGCGTCATTCCGCACGCGGGCGGACTTGCGGGCGCGAAGCACGTTGAGGCTCAAATTCACGGCGATTCGATAGATCCACGTAAAAGGCTCACTGCGTCCGTCGAACCGATCCATGGCGCGATATGCGCGAATGAACGTCTCTTGCGCGACGTCTTCGGCGTCGGCGTGATCGCGCACGAGGTGCAGCGCCAGGCGATGGACGCGCGGTTGAAAACGGCGCACGAGCTCTCCGAACGCGTGCGGATCGCGTGCACGTGCCCGATCCATGAGATCGCGATCAGAGGGGGCATTCATTCGTGGGCGTCGCCGCGAATCGATTGGGAGAGGCCCATGGGAGACAGACCTTTCCGAGAGAGAAGCCGTGCTCTCGCTCGCGGAATCGACATCGGCGTCCGAGGATAGCGTGAACACATCAGCTTCGACAAACGAGCGGCGAGAAAATTGGGAAGCGCATGTCGCTTTCTCTCTGCGGGCCGTCGCTTTTCTTCGAAGAGGAGCTTTCTTCGCCCCGGGCAACCTTTCAATCTATGCTTCCCCGCGCGCGTTCCCCTTTGGCATCGCGTGCATCCGGCCCCCCATGAATTCGACTCGAGAAGAATGGAAAAAGGCGCCTTCGGCCGATGCACCGGAGGGGCTCGTAAAAGCCGACCTCGAGCGCGCTCTCGCCGACACCGAGGGAAAACGTCGCTGGGTCGTGCGCGGGGCGTGGCTCCTTGCGGTAGCGGCGTTCGTGGCTGGGGGAGTCGTCGTTCGTGAGCGCCAAAAGCCGAAGGGGCTAGCGCGGTTCATCACGCAGTCGGTTTCGCGCGGCGACATCGTCGAAAAAGTACAAGCGACCGGAGTCGTTCAGCCCGTTCTCCAAGTGAACGTCGGCGCGCAGACGAACGGTCGCGTCACAAAAGTGTATGTAGATTACAACAACATCGTCAAAAAGGGCGACGTGTTGGCAGAGCTCGACCAATCGCTCTTGGGCGCGCAAGTGACGCAGCAAGAAGCGGGGCTCACTTCGCAACGCGCGCAAGTGACCGCCGCCAAGGCCGACCTCGATACGCTGCGCATCGCCGCCGAACGAACCCAACGTCTCTTCGAACAGAACCTCGCGAGTCGGGCCGACTTCGACAGCATCAAAGGTCAGCTCGAAGCGGCGAAAGCTCGGCTCGCTGCCCAGGAAGCGAACATCAACGCGACCGTCGCGCAGCTCGGCGCCTCCAAGACCAACGTCGGCTTCACGCGCATCATCTCTCCGGTGGATGGGACGGTCATCAGTCGCGCGATCGATCCTGGCGCAACCGTCGTCGCAAGCTTTCAGACCCCGACGCTCTTCATCATCGCGCAAGATCTCCGGCGCATGCGCGTCATGGCCGACATCGACGAAGCGGACGTCGGCAAGCTCAAAGAGAAGATGCCCGCAGATGCCGTCGTCGATGCGTTCCCGGGCGATACCTTCTCGGGGACGATCGAGCAGCTGCGGTTCAGCCCGAATACCGTCGCGGGCATCGTCACGTACTCGGCCGTCATCGAGGTCGACAACCCCGACGGCAAGCTCCGTCCTGGCATGACCGCTACCGTGACCGTGCGCACGCGGGAGGTAAAAGACACGCTGCGCGTTCCGAACGCCGCTCTGCGCTATCGCCCGTCACCGCCCAAGGCGCCGGATGGAAAGCCGCTACCGCAGCCCCCGGAAGAGCCGCTCCCCAAGGGAAAAGGGCGAATATTTCTTTTCGAGAAGTCGGCGTTCGGCGAAGAGACCTCCAAGCCCATCTTGGTCGACGTGGGTATCACGGATGGACTTACGACTTCCGTTTCGGAGCCCTCCATCAAAGAGAGCACCGCGATCGTGACGGACGAGCTCGATCAAAAAAAGAAGGGTCTCTTCTGACGTGAGCGCCATCGACCCTCTCATTCGAATCGAGAAGGTCACGAAGGACTACGTGACCGAGGCCGTCGTCGTGCGCGCACTCCGCACGGTCGACCTCACGATCATGCCCGGCGAGTTCGTCGCGATCGTCGGCACGAGCGGATCGGGGAAGTCGACCTTGATGAACATCCTCGGATGTCTCGATCGTCCGACGACGGGCTCGTACCACCTCGCCGGCATCGAAGTCGGCACGCGTAGCAGCGACGGGCGCGCGATCGTTCGCAATCGCCTCATCGGATTCATCTTCCAAGGGTTCAATCTGCTCTCGCGCACTTCGGCGCTCGAGAACGTGGAGCTCCCTCTTCAGTATCGCGGCGTTCCCGTCAAAGAACGTCGTGCGCGCGCGAAAAAGGCGCTCGAAGCGGTGGGACTCGGGGATCGCACCGATCACACGCCCAATCAGCTTTCCGGTGGCCAGCAGCAGCGCGTTGCGATCGCGCGCGCACTCGTGACGGATCCACCGCTCCTTCTCGCGGACGAGCCCACGGGCAATCTCGACTCGCGCACGAGCTTCGAGGTGTTGGCGCTCCTGCAACGGCTCAATCGCGATCTCGGGATCACGATCGCGCTCGTCACCCACGAACCCGACATCGCGCAGTGCGCCTCACGCGTCATCACCGTGCGCGACGGCCTCATCGAGAGCGACGTTCGTCATGAACCACTCGACGCGAGCGCACTTCTCGAGGAGGTCATTCGCGAAGCGAAGCTGCGTGACCGCGCGGTCGTCGCCGAAGCGCCGCACGCGGTCAAGGCGAGTCGTCTCGCGATTCCGAAAGCGCTGCCGCTCTTCACGCTCATGCATTTCATTTTGGGTGGCATCCTCGGTGCGCTCTACGACGCCGCGATCTTCGGAGAGGTCGGAGTGCGCATTCCTCTTTTTCTCGCGCTCCTCGCCGATATCGTCCTCTCGTCGCGAAGGTTCGCTCACCTCGGTCATCGCGTTCGCTCTGTCGGTCGTGCGGTCGACGTCGCGCTCGTAACGCATGCTTCTTTTGCGCTCATTTTCGTGCTCGCGCTCTTTCTTCCACGCCTCGGACCCTCGCTGCTCGTGCTCTTTCCCGCAGGTCCGCGGGTGATCGGCGCCGCGCTTCTCGTGACGGTGGTCTCACTCGCGCTGCGCGTAATCGCTCTCCAAACGCCGATCTTCGGGCGCGCACGGCCATAGAGGACAGATGGAGCTCGGCGCGACGCTGCGAGTCTCGGTGCGTGTGCTTTGGCGCAATCGCACGCGTAGCATTCTCACCGTCCTCGGCATTCTCATCGGCATCTCTTCCGTCGTGATGGTGACGGCGCTTTCGTCTGCCGCGTCGAGCCAGATCGGCGGGCAGCTCGACTCCATGGGGACGAACACCGTCTACGTGAACCCTGCGCAGGTGCAGCAGTCGGGAAGGCGAACGAGCGGGCGGCTCAACGAAGGCGACCTTCGCGCCATTCTCGCGGGCTCGGTCAGTGTCGCCGCGGGCGCACCTTTTCTCAGTTCGACGGCGGCCGTTTCGCACGGCGAGCTCTCGACCTCTTCGATGGTCGCGGGCACGACGATTCCCTATTTCAAGATTCGTCGGTTCGAGGTCGTGAAGGGAGAGATGTGGCAAGAGGCCGACGAGCGTCTCAAATCGCGCGTGTGCATTTTGGGCGGCAAGGTCGCCGAGAGGCTTTTCGGTAGTCAGGATCCCATCGGGCAGACCGTGCGCATCGGTCGATTTCCCTTCCGCATCATCGGCGTCTTGAAGACGAAGACGAACGTGAATTTCCTCAGCGACGAGGACAATCGCGTGATGATGCCCATCGGAACGTATCGCGGACGCATCGTACCGTCGCCACCCGGACGAACTGATTTGCTTCTCCTCAGCGCGTCCGCTCCCGACACGACACCGCGTGCCGTCGCTCAGGTGACGGACATTTTGCGATCTCGCCATCGCATCGCGCCTGGAGCCGAAAACGATTTCCGCATCGCCACACAGTCCGACTTTCGTCGCGTCGAAGAGATGATCTTTTCGGTGCTCTCGGCGCTTCTTCTCGCGGTGGCATCGGTGAGCCTCTTCGTCGGTGGCGTCGGCGTCATGAACATCATGCTGGTCAGCGTCTCCGAACGAACGCGCGAGATCGGAATTCGCATGTCTGTCGGTGCCCGCGCGAACGAGATTCAAACGCAATTTCTCCTCGAGGCGATCGTGCTCTCGTGCGTCGGCGGCATTCTCGGTTCTCTCTTCGGCATCGGAGGGGCGCTCGCGCTCGGCTTCGTGCTCGACTGGGCGGTCGTACCCAACGTTCCTGCGTTGGCCCTCGCGCTGCTCGTGAGCAGTCTCGTCGGCATCGTCTTCGGGCTCTTTCCGGCACGCCGCGCCGCCAATCTCGATCCCATCGAAGCCTTGCGGGTCGACTGAATGTTCTTCGCCGGCATTCGCATCGCCCTGCGGTCACTTCGTCGCAACGTGCTTCGAACGTTCCTCACGATCCTCGGCATCCTCATCGGCGTGGCTTCGGTCGTCTTCGTCACGACGCTCGTCGACGGCGCGCGCGCAGCCATCTCCAACGAGCTGAGATCCGTCGGTCCGAACGTCATGTTCATCTTTCCTCAGTCGACGATGGCCGCCGGAACCCGCAAGCGTCTCGCGCGACTCAACGAAGAAGATGCACGCGCGATCGCTCGCGAGGCGACGAGCATCAGCAAGGTCGCGACGGCGATCTACTCGCGTTCGCTCGTAGTGTTTCGCGACAACAACGTCTCGACCACCACCGTCGGCGTCAACCTTGCCTATTTCGACGTTCACAGTTGGACGATCGGCGAAGGAACGCTCTGGACCGAAAAAGAGGAAGCCGTAGGTGCCCGCGTCTGCGTTCTCGGAACGACCACGCGCGAGAACCTGTTCGGGTCAGGGGAAGCCGTCGGTCAAACGATTCGCGTCGGTCGCTATCCGTATCTCGTCGTCGGTGTGTTGGGATCGAAAGGCTCGTCTTTCGGCAACGACAACGACGACCAAATTCTCACGCCCATTGCCGGCGCACGCGCACGCCTCGCGAGGGGCGCTCCGGGGTACGTCAGCGGAATCTCCGTCCTCGCGACATCGACGGACACGGTCGATCGCGCCATCGAACAAGTGACGGGAATTCTCCGTCAACGACACAAGATTGCGCCGAACGCCGAATCTGACTTCGATGTGCGCTCGATGCGGGACCTCCAGCGCTTGGAAGAGGCAATCTACGCAATTCTCACCGCGCTTCTCGTGACCATTGCCGGGATCAGTCTGCTCGTCGGAGGCATCGGCGTGATGAACATCATGCTCGTCAGCGTCGCCGAGCGAACGCGAGAAATCGGCATCCGGATGGCCATCGGCGCACGCGCGCGCGACGTGCAAACGCAGTTTCTCGTCGAGGCCGTCGTTCTCGCACTGCTCGGGGGCGTTGCGGGAATTCTATCGGGCACGCTGCTCGCGGAAACGGTCGGCATCTTCCTTCAATGGAAAATGCATCCGAGCGCGGTCGTCGTCGTGATTTCGGTCAGCGTCAGCGGACTCATCGGAATTGGCTTCGGCTATCTCCCTGCACGCCGTGCCGCCGCGCTCGACCCAATGACCGCGCTTCGTTACGAGTGAGCCTCGTGCCTTGCGGAGCTATGCGACGCTCAAGCGTCGAGAGGCAGCGCCCATAGTGCGTCGCCATCCTTCAGACCGAGATGCTCGCGTGTAGCCAGTGGGATCTCCAACGTCTCGTTCTCACCGAAAGAGCAAGACGTCTGCACCGCGCGAAAGTACGGCGCCTGCAGCAGGTCGAGCGCAACGAGCGCGCGCGCTTCGAAGGCTGACTCACGGAGGGGAGCCAACGTCACCTTCTTGGATTGCTTCACAAGCGAGATCTCGTCCGTCGGTGCCGTGAAGTGCGGACCACCGTCGAAGGGATCGACGCGCTCGGCGTAACGAAAGCCGACCCGGCGCAGCATCTTTTCGACCCCACGCGTACCCGCGCCGACCTTGCCGATCACGTCCTGCGCGGTTTTTGGAAAGAGCGACGCGTAGAAGGTTCCTTCCGGAAACAGACTGCGGATGAACTCTTTGTTGCCCTTCGAAAGGCGATCCGCCTCCTGATACGACATGCCCGTGAAGTTGCGACCGAGCGCGTCCCAGAGGTGAGACGTGCCGTCCGATTCGAGCGGCGGAAGAAGCTCGGCGAGCACCTCGTCGCGAAAGTACGTTCGGTGCATCTTCATGTAGAGGAACCGCACGTAGGAGATGCTCTGTCCCAAGCGCTCGGGGTGGAGCCGAAATTGCGGCAACAGCACGAGCCCGCCGATTTCGGTCGGACCGTTGTACGAGTAGCCGATGCTCAGCGTCGTGTGCTTGAAGTGCCGATCGAGCGTGGCGGAGTATCGCTCTTCGTCGATGACGTCGAGATAGATGTAAGGTGCATCTCTTCTGCCGAGCTGCCCGAAAATTTTCGACGTTGCCAGCAGCTGACCCGTATCCGTATCGACCAGAACGAACAGGTATTCGCGGCGCTGCGGGCTCTTGATCGCTCCCGTGAAGCTCTTCTCGGCGTGATCGAGGATTTGCCGCACCGTTTCGCGGTCGTTCGGCAAGTTCACCGTGTTGAGGTGACTGGCGAGTTCGAGGAGGCCTTCTTCGTCGGACGGCTGCGCTCCGCGGATTTCGAAAGGCAGCATGGGTCGCCTTCTACCATGCACGCATGCCCAATGGAAAGTCGTGGGTTTTCGCTTACGCTGCCCGCTCATGAATCGGCACTTGATTCGTCCTTCAGGCCCTCACACGCTCTTCTCGAAAATCGCGGAGGCACTCGCGCTTGCTCTCGGGCTTCTGCTCGTCGCGTCGCTCCAAGGGTGCTCGCCGAAGAACAAGGGACGCCTCTCGATCGCGACGAGTGTGTTTCCCGCGTACGAGCTCACGCGACGCGTAGCCGGCGACGACGCGGACGTCACGCTGCTCGTCCCAGCCGAAAAGAGCACCGCCGTATTTTCGCCGAGCGCGAGTGACCGCGACGTGATCGCGCGATCACGCGTCTCGATCATGATCGGTCTCGGCTTCGATTCGTGGATGGAGACGATCGCGAAGGAAGTTGCGCCGAAGGGAGCCAAGCTGTTGAAGGTCGGCGACCGCGTTCCGACGATCGAAGAAGAAACGGGCAAGGACGAGGCGCCTCGCGTCGATCCATATGTGTGGCTCGATCCATCGCGAGCACGCCTGATCGTAAAGGCGATCGCCGAAGAGCTTTCACGCGCGGACGGCGCGCATGCCGAAGCGTATCGAAAACGCGCCGAGGCGCTGGACGCCACGTTCGACGCTCTCGACAAGGAGGTCGAAGGACGAACTGCCGTCTTCGCCAAGCGCTCCTTCGCGACGGTACATCCGTCCTTCGCGTACTTCGCGGAGCGCTACCGGCTCCACACCATCTCTCTCTTCGACATCACGGCCCCGATCGCGACGAGCCCCGCCGTCCACGCGCTCGAAATCGCAAAGGCATCGGCGATCTTTCGCGAGCCCGGGCTCGACGCGGCGCTAGCGGCGCCGATCGCAGCGGAGGCCAAGTTGCCCGTCGGCGTGCTCGATCCGATCGGCGGAGGTCCTGAGGCGGCGAGCTACGAAGCGCTCATTCGATTCAACCTCGATGCGCTCGAAAAGACGCTTCGCTGAGGAGTTTCTGAAAAGGGGGTGTTGGGGTGGCCGTTTTTCACGAGATTGCGCAGTGATTCCAACGCCGTAGTGTTTTGCCACAGCGCTGCCGCAGGCTGGCACTTTCGGGGGAAGGAGCCTACGCTACGAAAGAAGGCGTTTCCCCTCTCATGCGAAGCAAACGGCGCAAGACGAATCATCGTCCAGCCACCGCCGCGACCCCCCGTCGCGAAGCTGGCTCGGCGTCGTCACGTCCAGAGGACGCGCATCCCGAACGCCCTCGTCCGCACCTTCGCGGATCGACGACCGCTTGGTTCGCCAACACCGCCAAAAAAACTCCGTGGCCCGTCTGGGCTGGCCTTCTCGTCGTCGCGTGGCGTTTCCACGTCGGCGTGGCCGATGGCGGCGACTACGTAGCGAAGGTCTATCGCGAATGGCGTTCGCTCGGCGAGCTCGGTGAGATGGCGCGCGGTGCGGCACGAGGCACTGTCGAGACGACCGAGGTCGGAATCGTCGACGTCGCTCCCGAGGCGAGTGAAGATCCGCGGCTCGATCAGCAGGCCGTTCAAGAGAAGCCCGAAGAAAAGAAGAAGCCGGAAGAGAAGAAGCCCGAGGTCAAACCGGAAGAGAAGAAGGTCGTCGTTCAAGCCGAAGACAAGCCGAAAGATCCGGCGCTCCCGATGCGCAAAGACAATCGCGTCGCGGTGAAGCAGCACGTGAAGCCCAACCAAGACGACAACCCGAACGCCAATCACATCGCGGAAGACGCGAACAAGGTCGCCGAAGAAACGCGCGCGACCCTGACCGCTCACGACCAAGACAATCCGGAACCGACGATGGGTGGCAATCACTCGAATTCGGCCGAGGGCGTCGGCGACAGCGAGAAGACGAAGGTCGCCGACAGCGACGCTCACGCGGGAAAGAAAGATCGCGCGCCTGGCGAACGTGGCTCCGAGACGAGCATCATGACCCCGACGACGCAGAAGCCTGCGGCGGCAGAAGCCGCGTCGAAGTCCGCCTCGAACGAGCCGATGGGCGATTCGCACAAAGCCGGCGCCACCGCGAACGAGATCCCGCCGGCTGCGATGCCGACCTCGCCGGAAGTCGCGATGGGCCAAGGCAATTGGTCCTTCAATCCCATGCAACCGAAAGGCGCTGCCGGAAGCTCCCAAGGACCGAGCGCCACCGATCCGCAGAAGTCCTCCATCGGACGATCGGGCCCGACGGTGCTCGGCCTCGGCGCAGACCCTGGAAAGGGGAGAACCGCTCTCAGCCTCTCGCACTCGGACGTGATGGCGATCTTCACGGAAGACACGGTCCGCAAAGAGCGCGTGGCAGACGGCGAGCGACGTCGCAGCGAGCATCGCGGGAAATGGATCGCCGGCGACTTCAAGCGTTGGAAGCCCGCCATCGAAAACTACGTCGCTTCCGTGAAAGCCGGAAACACGACCGCGCTCAACTCGGCGCGTTCGCCTTTTGCGACGTTTTTGCAAGAGATGCACATTCGCATTCACCCCATTTTCGCCGATAGCTTCCTCGGTTCGCTCGACGGGTTGCCGCCCTCGAATCCGATGAGCAACCTTGCGATGATCACGCGCCTCGAGATCGTGCTCACCCCGAAAGATGGTCGCATCGTGAAGATGGGCATCGTGAAGACGAGCGGAGTCACCTCGTTCGACGTGGCAGCGCTCGACTCGGTCGAACGCGCGTCGCCGTTCGGAAAAGCGCCCTCGGCCATCATCTCTTCCGACGGCAACGTGTACCTGCACTGGGAGTTTCACCGCGACGAGCGCATTGCGTGCTCGAACCAAAACGCGAGCCCCTACATGCTGACGACTCCCGCCGCACCGAGCGAAGATCCCGCTGCGCCGAAGCGTCCGGCCCCGCAAGAGCACGGCAACGAGAACCCGACGGACCTCCGCCACGGCGCTCTTGACCCCAGCGTCATGAGTCCACGCCCGAGCAAGACGTCCCCTGTCCCCTCGGCGTTCGCCGTGCTCGACCCAGTTGCCTTCCCGAACGCCGTTCCTTTTTCCAGCCCGGCTTCCTTTTCCAAGCCTGCGTTCCAAGCGACGCAGAGCACTCGAAATCGGCTATAAGCCGGGTCGATGCGCGAGAATGGTCGAACCGACCTGTGGGCGGAGTTCCGTGCACCATGGGCGCTTCGTTTGCTCCTTGCGGTTGCGCTACTCGCTGCAATCTTCGGGCGCGTCGTCGAACCGGGACTTCGCGGAATCGCGGCGCACACGTCGTTCGAAGCGCTGGCGCTCGTCTCTTCGCTGCTCTCGAACGCCCTCACGATCGGCCTGCTCTTCGCGCTCGGCGCCGCCGTCAATGATCTCTCGCGCAAGAGCGAGATCTCGGGATTCATTCGCTGGCCGGCCTTTTTTTTGGGAATGGCGACGTTCACGCTGATGATCGGAGCGGCGTCGGCACGTGCTCCAAAAGGATTTTTCTCTCTCCCGCTCGCGATGACCGCGCTCGCCGTTCTTCTGCTCGCGGGGATCGAAGCGTTGCGACTTCCGCATTCTCGCGGCGTCGGCATCGTCTTCATCACGCTCTCGATCGCGATCATCGCACGGATGATCGCCTATCGACTGTCT
>JAHFDV010000738.1 GCA_023248815.1 Myxococcales bacterium | reverse complement strand
CTTGGCCTTCTCCATCTCGGAGGTGATGCGGGAGTAGAGCGTATCGATGAACGCGTGGTTCGCCTCTTCGCTCGGAGACTCCGCAAGAACGATGAGCGATGTTCCCCCGCCGACCCGGCCGAGCTGGTGCTCGAACGCGCGAAATCCTGGGCTGTCGCGCGGCAGGAGCTCTTTGAGGTCCGTGCGGATCTCGAGCCGCGTCTTGACGACGTACCCGCTGGCGAAGAGAAAGAGCAGCGCCGTGAAGAGCACCGTGAAGGGTCGCGCCGCCGCGCCTTCGACGAGCCAGACGATGACCTTTCGAAGAACGTTATTGGCCTTGCTCTGGGATCCGCCAGCCGCGTCCGCGTTCGACCCGCCGCTCATTGCGCATGCCCCGAAAGCGCCTGTGACTCGTTTTCACGGTCCGGACGAAAGCCGACCGCCCGGAAGATCTGCTCCTGGATGGCCTCGGCGTGATGGCGTGCATCGAACTTCTCTTGCACACGCTGACGACCGAGCTTTCCTTCGCGACGACGGCGCAACGCATCGCGCGCGTACTCGATGAATGCCTGCGCGAGGGGTTCGATCTCTGGCGGAGGCAAAAGGCGTCCCGTCTCGCCGTCGACGACCATCTCGCGAATCCCGCCGATGTCGTAGGCGATCACTGGAAGCTCGAACGCCATCGACTCGATGACCGAGCGCGGAAGAGGGTCAGGATAGACGCTCGGGACCACCGACACGTCAAAGTCGGCAACGTATGGACGTACGTCTGCGCGGAACCCGAGGAAGTGAACTCGCGCGCCGAGACCTTCTTTCTCGACGAGCGCGCGGCATTCCGCGAGGTGATCGGGCCGCAAGTCTTCCGGCGTGTCGCCGATGACGACGAACCAAGCATTGTCGGTTTCCTCTTTCGTCATCAGCGCGCGCGCACGAGCCGCCGCGCGGATGAATTCGATGTAGCCCTTCTTGGGTAGGACTCGACCGAAGCTTCCGAAGATGACGGCATCTTTCGGGATGCCGAGCTCCGTGCGCAATTTGCCGACAACGCGTGAGCGACTGAAGTCGTCGATATCGAG
Organism: Myxococcales bacterium; assembly: GCA_023248815.1. GTDB lineage: Bacteria > Myxococcota_A > Polyangia > Polyangiales > Polyangiaceae > JAHFDV01. The sequence continues at coordinate 1,145 of JAHFDV010000738.1, read as the reverse complement.
CGCGTTGTTGATGACGGCCGTCTTCTCGCGGAGGGTCGGGAAGAGCGCCGCTGAAGCCTCGGAAACACAGACGATGCGCCGCACTTCGTCGCTCTTTGCGAGCGCGTCGTGCACGGGCTGCGCGAGCTTCGGAATGGACGTGTAGCGAACGTGCCAGAGCGCGGGGACACCGGACATCTTCGCGACGGCGCCGCCGGCAAATGCCGCGTTCGTTCCGTTGCTGTAAATCAAGTCCGTCCGTGTTCTCTCGATCGTGCGTCGCAGGCGCAAGAGACCTGCGCCCGCGCGTCCCACGTTTCCGAGCGCGCGCAGGCCACGCAGTGGAAGCGGAGCTTCGTAGTCACGTCGTTCCATCGCTCGAGACCACGGCTCCACGATGTTCTCGACGAGGAGGGGTTCGAAGAAGAGCTCTTCGAAAACGCCTCCCGATTCGAGCATCTCGGAAATGACGCCGGGCCGCGGCAACACCACGATGCGATGGATCCTGTCGGTGTCGATGAACTTCAAAATGCTGAAGAGACTTCGACCCGGACCACCGTTTCTCGCGGTGTCGTTCAAGAAGAGAACGCGGATGCGATCTCTCTTTTCGCGCACCTTTTTCATCTTGGTTGGCGTATAGCAGACACTTCGTGGAAGTTCTCTACTTGCGTCATCGCTTGGAGGGGGCGCTCGCAAGCGAGTATGACCAGTTCGTCGACACCGCGCGCGGTGGTCATTACATGCAGACGCGCGCTTATGGCGATGTCGCGTCCGTCGGAAAGCGCGTCGAACGACGTTTCTTGATCGCGCGCTCGGGTGGACGCATCCGCGGAGCTGCGCTCGCGCTGAGATCTCGCGTCGGATTCATCCCTTCCCCGTCGATCATCATGGAGCGGGGTCCCGTCGTCGACTCACCAGAAGATCTCGAAGAAGTGCTGACGGCGATGGTGAAGACGTTGAGCCGCCATGGCGTTCTGAAGATTCGCATGCAACCCTATTGGTCCGGCAGCGACGCAATCGTTGCCGCGCGCGCGCTCGCTCGCGTGGGCACGGCCGGCTCCGAGGATCGTGACGGTCCGCATACGACGACGCTTCGACTCGATCTCGACATGCCACGCGCCGAGATTTTCGCGGGAAGTGAACGCTCCTTCCTGCGCAACAAAGTG
>JAHFDV010000737.1 GCA_023248815.1 Myxococcales bacterium | reverse complement strand
GTCTGTTTGTCGACGCCCTCGTAAACGCGGCCCATGCCGCCGTCGGCGACGACCCGGCGAAGCTCATAGCGTCCGCAGAGCCGGCGCCCCATACGCGGATCGTCTTGATGTGCGACCGGAACGAGGCTCGTCAGAACGAGAGGGCTGCCGTCAGCCGCGCAAAAACCGGCGTCGTTCGGGAAGGTTCGCTGGCATTGCGGGCAGCTTTTCATGCGGGGGTCGATTCCTTGGCAGCTTCCTGCGGTGCCTCGGCTTGCTCTGCCTGTGATCCGTGCTCTGCCTGTGACCCTTGCTCTGCCTGTGATCGGGGTGAGCTCGCTTCCTCAGAAGCGTCGGATGATGCGGCTTCTGCGGAGGCAGCGGCTGCAGCAGCGGCCGCGGCTTTGGACGCCTTCGTCGCGCGGGGCTTTGCGGGAGCTTTTGGCGCGGGCTTGGCGGCTTCGCGCGCTGCTGCTGCTGCCGCTTCGGCCACTTCGTCGAAGAGGAAGTAGATGAGGCGGTTGCAGGACGGGCACTGCTCGATCAACGGCTCGCGACGGAGACGATGAAAGAGCTGCGGAGGAAGTTGCATGTTACACGCTTGGCAGGTGCCGTTCGACGTGCGCGCAAGACCGCTGCCGCGCTTCTGTCGAACTTGCTCGTACTTGCGGAACATGATCGGCGGGAGGGTCTTTGCGATGGCTTCACGCTTCACAGTGAGTGCTTCTCGCTCGTTGGCGGCCGCATCACGACGTGCACGATTTCCGCCTTCGTTGGCTCCGAGCTCTTCGCGGATGCGCTTCTCTTCGGCTTGCTGCGTCTCGACGATTTGCGCGCGCTGGCCCGCTTGAATCTCGACGCGATTGGCTTCTTCTTCCTTGTCGCGGATGAGGCGACGAAGCTCTTCGGCCTCGCGCTGCGCCGCGTTCGACTCGCGCTCGGTGCGCGAACGGCCCAGCTTGTCGCGGGACATGTCGAGTTGCTGCATCATGTTGCGCAGCTCCCCGTGGATGTCGCTGCGCGATTTGTCCGTCTTTAGGGAGTCTTCTTTTTCGCGCGCGAGGCTCGTCTCGAGCTTTTGTAGCCCCGAGGTGAGTTCGAAAAGCTGCGCGTCTTCTTTCTTGATCGTCTCTTCGACTCCACGGAGGGAGTTGTCGAGTTCGGCAAGCTGCTCGAGACTATTGATTTGCTCTGTCACAACGCTCACGCGTGTCCTCCTTGGGGCGTTAGTGATACTCGGCAGAGCCGCTCACTGAGGCAGTGAGGGCGGCTCGCTTCGTGTGGGCCCACCTGGGTTCGAACCAGGAACAACCCGGTTATGAGCCGGGGGCTCTGACCGATTGAGCTATAGGCCCCTAGACCGTGATGCTTTCGAAAGAAAGAGCTTCGTCGGTCGTCTCGCACGGCTGAAAGGCTAATCGAAGCGGGCCTTTGATTCAACGCTCGCATTGCACCAGATGCAGATGTCCGCTTTCGAGCTCGAGCGCGAGGAGGCGGAGTCCCGTTTTAGCGGGAAGCGCTCCCAAAAGGAGAACGCGCGAAAGGAGTGATTCGCGACTGGGAAGACCGATTTCGCCCGATTGGCCGATTGGAACGACGCCGAGCGTGCCGGTTCCTCGCGAATAAAAGGCCCAGGTGTCTCCGTTGGAGAGGAAGAGTGCCGCAAACTCGGGAAGAACTTGGGCCGAGACGAGAAGGCGTGCCGTCTTTTCGCCTGGAGCGATGAAGCGCAGGGAGCCACCATGGGCGCGCCGTGACCGAGCGTCGGCGAAAAGGATCGCCACGCGACCGGGCCCCGTAGGGACGATATCGACGGCGCCCGCGCGGCCGAGCGCATAGGTCTCTTTGGCGATCCCCGCATCGGCCGAGGCGGTGAACCAGCGCACGTCGATCGCTTCGAGTGGAACCTCTGCGGCGCGCTCGACGGCGTGTGCCGAATCGACACCGGCATCCCGCTCCTTGCTCGGTGCGAACTGAACGAGCTGGTCCCCGAACGATGCAGTTCGGACACCTTCACGAAGGAAGGCAGCCCGCGCATTGGCTGCGACGTCGGACGGTGAAACGAGCTTTCCGTCGCGCAGTAGTTGGACGTCGGTTGCGTGCGCTGCGCCCGCAAGAGAACCGCGCGCCCCATTCGTCAGGGCCACGAACGTGCGGTCGCCCGAGCGCGTAATCTCGGGAACGTCGGCCGTGAGGCCTTTCCATTCGGTCTTTTCGACGGCGAAA
>JAHFDV010000324.1 GCA_023248815.1 Myxococcales bacterium | reverse complement strand
CGACGAGTTCTTTCGCTCGCGCAACATCGCGCCGAAGATTCGGAAGTTTCCGTTCTCGGACAATCCCGGCGCGTACATCGTCAAAGAGACCTACTGAACAGGCCAGAGAGACCTCATGCCGAGCGACGTTCACACCATCGTCCGTGAGCTCCGAGAAGAAGGATTCAGCCGAATCGAAGTGGGAGCCGAGCTGCGGGAACGCATCGAAGACTTCTATTTCGACATCTGCACCTATCTCTTGATCTGCATCGAAGACGGGAAGGTCCAGGTCGACAAAGAGGCGCATGCGGGATTCGCAGAGGCCGTCTCGGGTCGCAATCTCGACCGCTGTAACTTCTTCTTCCAAGCGATCTCGGGAGAGATCAACCGCATCGATCGTCCGACGCTCGGCCTCATCTACGACATGGGCACCCGCCCCAATCGCTTCCTCAGCGGTGATGGTCTCTTCTTCGATGCGACGATTCAATCCATCCTGCGTCAGCGCTTTCCTTCGGACGGCAAACGCTCACTTCTCGTCAAGCCGAGCAACGGCGAAACCCTGCATGTGTTTCCGCCCGGAGAAAGCAACTTCCGCTTCAACCTGCCCATTCATCAGGACTACCCGTACCTCCTGCAGAGCGCCGATCAGCTCACGTTTTGGCTCAACCTCACGGACAATTCGCAAGCGAATGCCGGCGGGATTCGCCTCTTCGAGGGGACACATCACACGGGCGTGGCCGCCGCGCGCAAAGACGCGCGAGGACACTGGGAGATCGACGCGGAGAAGTATCCGAGCTTCGACGAGCGCAGATGCACGGAGAGCAGCGGCGCGCAGTTCGAGCTGTTCGTCACCGACTCACTTACGTGGCACAGCTCGATACGAAACGAGTCCCAAGACGCCGTTCGCATGACCTACATCTTCCGCGTCTCCGACATCGGCGGTGACAAGCGAGTCCCGTTCGGTCTCGACGCGCTGCACCCGAAGAGCGCGACGACTAGGAAGTAGCGTCCGCTTTTTTTAAAGACGAGACGAGCGCGGCGTCGATCTTGCGGCGAACCTTTCCTCGCTCAGAAGAGAAAATAGGCGCACCACGGCCGGCGACGGAGATCGCTTCCGATTCGCTCAGCGCGAAGCTCGTTTCGAGCGTTGCCGAAGGCTGGACGAGAAGAGGCTGGCCACGAACTAGGAAGTTTTTCCACGCCGAGTATCCGGCTGGCACGCTCGGGACGACCCGTGAGGACGGCGAACGCCTGCGTCGATGCGGGCTTCGCGTTCCCCTCACGCGTGCCACGCGTCGAGAACTTCGTGTCACTTACGGCAACCGAATATTTCATGTCGAGCTCGCCAACGCCTTCGCCGCCTACCAAAGGGTGCTGCATAGCGTCGTGACCAATAACGACCATCAACGACACCGAAAGGCACCATTCGATGCAACGCACGTCAATCCCCGACTCACGTTCTGCCTCGTATTCAGAGGCAGATCGTGGGAGGAGAATTTGTCGGGGCGAGAGGATTCGAACCTCCGACCCCCAGACCCCCAGTCTGCTAGCGAGTCACGTTCTGCCGAGAAAACTAGGGGTAGCGTGAAAAAGCGCCATCGCAAAAGATAGCGGAAAACGACGCGATCTGGCGCGTGTCGTGTACAAACCGTGCACAACGCTCTTGCGAGTCAGAAGTCCGTGATTACTTTCCTGCGCGCGACCCGGGGGAGAAAACACGGAGTACCTATGACCATTGAAGATACGAGCAAAACGACCTCTCTCGAAACCGTCGAGGCAGAGGAGATTCTCTTCAGTCGGATGAACGAGTTCAATCCGGCGAAGTTCCGCGAAGAGCGACATGCGGCAGGACTTGAGCTGCTTCGAACATTCGAGGCGCTTGCGAAGGGCGCTGGCTACGGCACCCGCTTTGCCCCGCAGGGCGACCTATATCGATTCATCCTATTTGCAGGTCAGAAGCCCGCGTTCGCGGCGTTCTTCGAGGAGGGAGATACTTTCCGCTGCGGGCCCGGAAACGGGGATCCAGCGAGTCGCGTGCCTATGGGCGATCTCGCGGTGGTGTACAACGCGCGAACCAAGTCTTTCGTGAGTGCTGCGCGCGATGCAGCGGGCAATCGGCGCAGCGGCCTAGCCGTCTTGGCGGACGCTCTCACCGGTCTAGCAATGCGAGGGCAAGAGACTCTTGAGCGAAAGGACCTATTCGTTCCTGTGAACGATCCGATCGTCGCAAGCGCGTAAGCGGGGCGACAGGGGTGCGAAGCAAGCCTTCGCACCCACGGGCCACACTCCCTCATGGCTCAACGACGACAAAGCTTCACCCCTCCGGAACGACCTCTCATCACCGCGACGGCCTGGCCCGCCGGCTATCGTGAACGAGCCGTGGAATACACGGGACGGACTACCTCCGACATCGCTCGAGCGTGCTTCTCCGACCACGGCGCTCCGCTCGTGCACGTCGATCATGCGGGTCGGGTCTCCGAATACCACTGCTCCGAGTCCTCCACGCCGTACTACAGCGTGCGACACGAGATTCGGCACGGCGCGTGGACGCAGCGGGCCAGCTGAGCGACTTCTCACGAGGAGAGGCCGATAGGCCCGGCATGCAATGGTTCACCCTCTCCCCCACCGCCGGCGTGCTCGAGCTCGCCTGCCGACTCGAGCTTCACATCACCGTCCTGCGCGGCCGCACGGTCGCGTGGTGGTTCAACGATGCCGGCGAGTGGATGGGACGCGCGTTCGTCGGCGACGCGTGACTAGTGCTTCGGCATCGTCGCTCTCGGGAAGAAAGCTTCGTCGGCCCGCTGCACCATGTCGTCGTAAAACTTGAACGCGATCGCAGCTTGGTCGGGCAGCGTGAGCTCGGCGATGCGGAGCCCGAGGTGCGTTACCGGCGGCGGCACCTTGCGCCCTCGCTCTGTGACGAGCTCCAAGAGTTCGTAACGCCCGTCCGTTCGAACCGGAGCTGTGCCCTCGTAGTCCAATACCTGCATTCCGCCGTCCCGACTGGGACCGAGCCTTATCGATTGAATGCGGCTCGGGCCAGCGAACCAAACGCTCTCGACTTGAACGCGCAATACCTCGTTGTTCGAGTGCTCGCCGACGTTGCGAGTCTCCCAGAGGTAGAGCAGCAGCGAGTCCCTTCGAACCTCCGCGAAGCGGTCGTTTTTCCAAGCAAGGAAAGCGCCGCCCGTGTCATCGGCGAGGACGTCCAGTTTGTTCCACGACGTCCGCAGGTGAGCCGTGAATGCCAGGAAGGCGCTCCGAAGCGTCTCGAGGTCGCTCGCAGTCGCAAGCCGGGCGAGCTCTCCCTTCGCGTCGTCGAGAGCACTCTTTGCCTTGTCTAGCGGGGTGTGTCGAATCACGGAGCCGAAGCTATCCCAAGCGGGCGAGACGGCGAAGCATCTCCTCGATCGGGTCGTTTTGGGCCAGGATCTCCAGCTTCTCAGCGAGCCGCGCACGGTGACGAATAGTCGAAGCGATGAGTTCGTGCCATCCTCGGCGCCGCTTCATGAGGATCACGGTGCGACGATCGGCGGCGTGAGCTCGCTTCTTCATCGTCCGTCGCTTCATTCGACCCAGCATCGTGCGAGCGCGTAGAAGAATCCGATCGATCCAACGGCCCCCATGACGACGCCGGCGAAGAAGCTTGCGTTGCAGCGGCCGCTCAGCAAGGCATGCTCCGCAGGTCTTCGAGGAGCGCGGCACGAGTCTTCGGTCCGATGCGCCCGACGACGTCGTCCGGAGCGAGACGAGCCACCTGGTAGAGCTTCACCTCGTCGGCCGAGTGACCGAAGCCGAGCACACGAAGCGAGAAGACGTCGAAGAAGTGCCGGGTCTGCGCGCGGTAATCCTCCTCGCGTCCCGAGTAGTACGAAAGGCCCTTCCGATTGCCGGGACGCTTCAGCGCCGTCGCGAAGCCTTCGGGATCGGCGGCGAGGATCTGTTGCCACGCGGCCGGGTAGTTCTCGCGAAGGAAAGCGATCTGGTACGCCGCGGCCTCCGCGGCCGTGTCGAACGCGAGGAAGCGCTGCAAGAGGCGGACAATCGAGAGCCCGTCCGCGTTCTTCCCTACGACCGAAGCACGGAGCTCCGTGGCGGCGAGGAGCAACTTCGCTCGAGCCGCGGAGACGTGCTCGGTCGTGAAGAGCCACGTGAACCGTTGATTCGCCGAGGCCTTCACGCCCGCGAGGGTGCCGCTCGAGCTCTCGCCAAGGTGGCGCCGGCCGATGAGAAATCGTGTACAGAGCGTGCACAATCCAAAAAGGCCCGTAAGCGCTCCCCGCGGAAGTCACGGGAAGCACCGGGTAATTTGTCGGGGCGAGAGGATTCGAACCTCCGACCCCCAGACCCCCAGTCTGGTGCGCTAACCAGGCTGCGCTACGCCCCGAACATGCTCTCTTGCGAAAGCTCGGCGAACCTACTCTTTCCCTCCTGGAGCGCAATAGAAATGCGCCCATTCGGGGCCTCGGCTCGGGTGCGGTCAGTGCCAGACGCCGAAGGAGAATCCCGAGCCGAAGTACTTTCGCGAGCCATCGACGACGCCGCTGATGCGCCACTCGGTTCCTGGGGGAAAGAGACCGAAGAGCGTCCACTCGAGGACCTTCAGATCTGCGCCGAGCGTTCCATGCAAGCGCGACGACGAATAGGCGAAGCGTGAAGGCTCGAGATAGGTGCCGGCGCGGATCTCGAGTCGATTCGTGATGGGCTCTCCTTCGACACCGAGTCTCGGCGAGACACTCCAGGTTCCGCCAGATCGATCCACGGTCTGTCGCAGCACGCCCTCGGTGCCGACGCCGCCCGTCGTTGGAGCCGTGAGAAGAAGTGACGCCGCGACGAGGAGCTTGTCGCGCGGGAGCTTCACATAGTGCGTCTTCGCCAAGCGGTGCGCGACCTCTCTTCTACCGCCGGGGATGCCGAGAGGTCCGCTCGCAGCCTCGACGCTTTTTGGATCGAGCTCGTCTTCATCGACCCAACCAGGGTTCAGCGGACGACCGAATTGGTACGCGAATCCCATCTCGATTTCGGCGGGCAGACGCACCTCGTGTGGCAAGTATTTCCCCTGCAACACGAGATCGCCCGCGGCATTGGGTTTCACGCTGTTGTCTTCGGAGAGCTTGCCCGTGACGGCCGTCCTGAACGCAACGCTCGCCCGAAACGGTCGATCGTGGGGCGCAACGATGACACCCGTCTCGAGGCCAGCGCCCGAACTGTCGAAAACATCGCTCGACGCGCTTCCTGCGACGGCTCTTCTCACCGAGAGATTGACGAAGCGCACCCCAACGCCCATCTGAACCTGATCTTTGAAAAAGCCGTATCCCGTGACGAGATGCGCCGTCACGAGTGAGAGCTCGAGAGCTTCGTTCGTGCTCGACGCCTCGAGATTGTAGTCCTGCGCCGAGAGCGACACGCCGATCCCGAAGGACCCGTAGTTCACGTTGGCGCCGAGCGTCGCAAACACGAAGTTCTTCTGCGCGAAGCCGACGGAGCCGTTGTTGTCGAAGTCGGTGTTGCCGATCGACGAAGGAAAGATGAGCGATCCGTTGACGTCCCCATCGAACTTCGTCGTGACCCAAGGCGAGCGTACTGCAGCTGCCGCAGGGTTGAAGAAGTGTCCTTCCGCTCCATCGGCGACGGCTTGGTACGCTCCGCCGAGTCCGGTGAGCCGGCTTCCTGCGAGAACTGGACCCTGAAAGAGATCGAGCCTGTAGTCCGACGTCGTGATCGGAGCGCCTTGCGCGCCGAGAGGACCGGATGCATTGGATGGACGCGTGACGAACGCCATCGCCAGGATGCAAGCGCGTGACGCTCGTGAGAGAACGCTCTTCCTTCGCACTCTGCCCCGTCAGTGCCAGACGCCGATCGAAAACCCCGAGCCGAAGTACTTGCGCGAGCCGTCTGCGAAGCCGCTGATGCGCCACTCGGTTCCGGCGGGGACGATTCCGAAGGCCGTCCACTCGAACACCTTCACTTCGAGTCCTACCGTCCCGTGAACGCGCGGCGACGAATAGTCGAAGCGTGAAGGCTCGATGTAGCTACCCGCACGAAGCATCAGGCGATCGCGGAGGGGCTCACCTTCGATGCCGATGCGCGGTGAAAAGCTCCACGAGCCCCCCGAGCGATCGACGACCTGACTGAGAACGCCTTCTGTTCCGACACCATTCGAAGTCGGCGCCGTCATGAGAAGGGAGCCGACGAACAAGAGCTTCTCGCGCGAGATGCGCTGATAGCGGTTTTTCGCGAGTTGGCGCCGCACTTCCTTGTGCGTGCCTGCGTACCCTTCGTGGGTCCGATACGATTCGACGACATTCGCATCGATCTCGTCTTCGTCGACCCAACCGGGATTGAGCGGTCGTCCAAGCTGAAACGCGAATCCCAATTCGATTTCGGCGGGAAGGCGCACTTCCTTCGGCATGTATTTGCCCTGCAGAATGAGATCGCCATTTGCGTCTGGCTGCACCTTTGCGCTGCTCGAGACGCTTCCAGTGACGGCGCTGCGAATCGCGACGCTCGCGCGAAACGGCAAGCCGCGCGGCGCGACGATAACCCCTGACTCGAACCCTGCGCCGGAGCTCTCGAATCCTGCGCCGCCGCTCCCCGGGAAGAACTGCGATGTCCCCGCCGTCGAGACCGACAGGTTGATGAAGCGGAGCCCCGCTCCGAATTGAACTTGATCGCCGAAGAAGCCCCAGCCTGCGAGGAGACGCGAAGTGAAGAGCGTAAAGGCGAGTGCTTCGGTCGTATTCGAGGCTTGGAGATCATAGTTCTGAATCGACGTCGTTCCGCCGATCCCGAAGGGGCCGTAATTGAAGTTGGCGCCGACCGTCGCGAAGACGAACTTCTTCTGCGAGAAGCCGATCGAACCGTTGTTGTCGAAGTCGGTGTGCGAGATCGTCGAAGGGATCGTGAGCGACAAGTTCAAGTCCATGTCGAACTTCGTGGTCGTCCACGGAGAGCGCACGGCCGCGGCCGCCGGATTGAAAAGATGTCCGTCGCTTCCCTCCGCCATGGCCTGATACGCGCCGCCG
>JAHFDV010000736.1 GCA_023248815.1 Myxococcales bacterium | reverse complement strand
GGCTTCAAGCTCACCCTCGACACCAAACCGCACGTTCTCAGGTTCAAGTGCCGTGGCGACGTCTGCGAAGAGAAAGAGCGGCCGATCAGCGCGGGAAACGAAGACCTCGATCTCGGCGTCGTTCAGCTCGCGACAAAGCCGGTGCGCTTTCTCATCATCGGAAACACGGGCAAGACCTACGACGACGGGGCCAAACCGCTTCCCGTCGGAATCGAAGTCGTGATGCAAGCCACGAGCGGGGATACTCCCGTGACGATCTTCGAGCGCCCTGGCGACGAAAAACGCACGGTCTCGCTTCGAGCAGGTGCGCCGCTCCGCCAAGTCTCGTTCCGCAAAGATCCCGCGAATCCGTAGGGCCAGGATTCTCTCGAATCGAGGTCCAACGAACGAAGTCGGCAAGATTCGAAAAACGGGGATTTTGGAGTCGTTCTTCCGCCCCCGACCGAGAGGGGCGGAGGAGGCACACGTCGATTCAGCGGAATCGATGCACTAGTTTCTTTATACTACCCAGGATGTCGGGCGGCCTTCGCGACGAGCGGTTGTCGGCGACGTGGCCGAGGTCACGCCGGCGAAAGGGCGCGCTCGCGATCTCCTTTGCGCTCACTACCCTCGTCGGACTTGCTCCGACCCCAGCCTTCGCGGACGAGCAGCGCGACCTCGACCGCGGCCGTAACGCGTATCTCGCGCGGCAGTACGAAGAAGCCGATGCGCGCTTTCGGGCAATGCTCGACGCGAAGACCGGCACGCTCCACGAAAATGTCTACGTCAACCAGGCATACATGTATTGGGGCGCCGTCATGGTCGCGAAGAAGCGCCTGGATGAAGCGCAGCGCATCTTCGAGCAGCTCATCTTGCGCGATTCGACCTTCGAGCCCGACCCCCTCGCGTTCTCGACCGAAGTGCTGGACGTCTTCACCGATACACGCGGGAAGCTCCGCGAGCGTCTGACGTTGCAGGCGCAAGAAGATGCGAAGCGCAAAGACGAGGAGCGAAAGCGTCGCGAAGATCTTGCGAAGCGCGAGCGAGAGCGAATCAAGAAGCTCGAGGATCTGGCGAGCCAAGACAAGACCCTCGAGCCGCACTCGCGATCGCTCGCGTTCATTCCCTTCGGCGTCGGCCAGTTTCAGAACGGGAAACCCGCGCTCGGCATCGTTTTCGCGGCGCTCGAGGGCTCTTTTCTCGCTGCGGGCACCGTGATGTATCCGCTCTTTCTCTCCGAGGTGAATGCTTCACGTGCGGCCTACGACACGAACACGAACAATCGTGGCCTCACGGAAGCCGAACGTCACCACGACCGCGCCGTGGATTACCAGCGCGCGAACGCCATTTTCCTCGGCCTCTTCGCGCTGACAGCTGGGATCGGAATCTTCGAAGCGAACTTGAACTACGTTCCCGAGACGACGATCGTGCGGCGTCGCCCCGTTCCTCCGCCCGTCTCGATTCGTCCACCTGTCGGTAACGAAGGCTGGTCGGTCGGTTGGTCGGGGTCGTTTTGATTCGAGCGTTCTTCGTCGTTCTCGTCATCTTCTTTCTCGGCGGGTGCTCCTCACCGAGCGTGACGAACTTGCCGGAGTGGGAGGTCGCAGTCGGAGACGCACCGGGCCATGCGGTGACACTCCCCACGAAGGTCGATCCGCCCGAAGGCGCTTTCTATCGACTTCATCGATCGGTCGTCATTCCCGATTCCTTTCGCGGAAGAGCCTTGGAGCTCACATTTCCGGGACTTCGCGCGATGCCGACCTTGCGCGCGAACGGCGTGACACTGACGATGCTCGATGAGAACCCTGCGGACGTGTACCGATTCGGCGAGCTCATTCGCTACCGAATTCCCGAAGAGCTCACGCGCGGAAAGTCGCTGACCTTCGACGTCGAGATCCAGAATCGCTGGCTCTACAGCGGATCGATCGACGCCGTTCCGACGATTCATCTCGCGAGCGACGGTCCATCGAAGGCGTACTGGATCGACTCCTTCAATCGTGGTGCGGCTCTCGCTGCGCTCGCGACATGCGCGTTCCTCGCCTTGCTCTACGGCTATCTCGCGCTCGCTTCCGAGGGGAACCGACGCAAGACCTACGCGCTTTTTTCGGCCGGAGAGTTCGGGTACCTGAGCTACCCACTTTTTCTTCTCGGCTATTCGCAGATTTTTTTCGGCGTCAACGAGGCCGCGTTCGTCGCGATGACGCTCATCGGCGGTGCCGTCCTCGCCGT
>JAHFDV010000066.1 GCA_023248815.1 Myxococcales bacterium | reverse complement strand
TGTGAGCCTCCGAACCCCGGACGTCGAAGCCGCCGGGGCTTCATCAAGTATCCAGCGCCGCCGCCGGCAGAGCACGCGAGAGGGGCGTTGGTCTTTGCGAACGAGGATGAGACTTACGTCCTCATTGAGGTTGCGGATCCCGCCGCGCAGTCATGAGCATTTCGCATTCTGCATCCGGTCACGGAATCCCGTGCCCGTCACCCGCACCCGTCTCCTGATCCCGCCACCCGAGCCCGCCCCGCCCCCGAATCCAGAACGTGCATTATGCACGCGTGTCGTCGATGTCCGTCGCACGCCATGATCGCTCACGCTCCGCGCCGGCTTGCATGATGTCGAACCACTTCTTCTCGTGTCGCCATCACGGATCCTGCGCGTGGGGTTGGCATGCGACAGACATCGAGTCTCACGGTTCATTCAATCTCACTCGACGCGATTCGGACGCTGCGTCCGCTCTTGGAGCGCATTGAGCGGCGTGATCGCAATCTCGCGGATCAGATTCGGCGCGCAGCGACGAGCGTTGCGCTCAACATCGCGGAGGGCGATGCGAGCATTGGCGGAAATCGACGTGTGCGATTCGCATCGGCGCGGGCGAGCTCGCGCGAAGTGCGATCCGCGCTCGCAGTTGCGGTCGCGTGGGGCTACGTCAACGAGAGCGCGTGCGAGGAGCTCGATGCGATGTTCGACCGCGTCTCGGCGATGCTGTATCCGCTGACGAGGTAGCGCGCGTTAGGCGTGACGCTCGAGAGAACTCGCGTGCAGCCGCGCGACGCGATGCCCCCGCAAATATCGAGTGCTCGTGACCCCTCACATCGCAAAAAAGGAATTATTCTGCGACGGATCTTCGCGTGTCGAGACAAACATCGAGCAGGACCAACCATGAAAATCATCTCCCTCTTCGTCAGCACGGAAGATCAACTGCGCAGTTTTTTTCCGGGATGGAAGCCCGCCCTTTGGCCACCGGTGATTAAGACGGCCGCGGATCCGTTCACGAACGAGCCCCGGACGTACACAGAAGATACCGTCGAGTACGGCCCCGACGACGTCTACGAGTACTCCATGGACCACAGCATGTTCGAGTCTCTCGGGCTGCCCGAGATTTGCGATCAGGTTTCACCCGATTCGCTCACGCGCCTGGCGCGAGAACTGGGCCTTCAGGGCGACGGGTATCGACGCGCGCTCTCGGAGCCACCTGATTCAGAGACGGTCGCGCTTCAAGTTGAGCCCGCGGTGGTAGATGCGTTGGTTGAACTCGCAGAATCTCGGTTCGTAGCCGTGGGCCGTGCTGCAGCCTCGCCTGCTATTTGGACCGGCGTCGACCTCTCGGATTTGGACGCGGCATCGCTCGCGAAAGAGATCGTTGCGCTCGCTCGTAAAGTGAAAGCGGAAGGGTCGCTGAGGCTGTATTTCGTTCAGGCGTGGTAGGAGCTCGCGGGCACCGATTCCGCGCTGGAATCTTTTGTAGGTTCGTGCAGCCGATCGCGCGAAGCGGGCCGCGTGCCCGGGTCGGGGACGGACGAACGCGAGCACGTAGGTCTTCTTGGAGTTTGTTGCGGGCGTTGCGCCTCGACTTTCAACAGGCATGCCCGCCGCTCGAAGCAACTTCGACTTCATTGTGGTCGATGTGCACCGTCAATCGGCGTCGAGATCGCTTTCGATCAATGACGACCGGGCGAAAAAGGATACTTCGTGAAACTTCGTTCCGTTCTCCATCTCCTAGGCGGGTCGACCGCCGTCTACATTTCTGTCGTTGCGTGTGCAGCGGCCAGTGACGAGTCTGCCCCCGAGGACTTCGACGCGTCCGAGCACGATGCACATGGGGCGCGCGACGGTCGAGGGATTCTCGACGTGCTGACCGACCCGGTCTCGGCAGCCAATGCTGACAATCCGCTGAGTGGAACGCGACTGAAGGCAAAGCATCTCTCCGCCACCGACGGCTCGAAGCAATTCAACTATTCGTGGCGGGACTCACCGCGCAACGAAGACTGCCAGTTCATGCGCGCGTCGGATGGCAAGCTACGATGCCTTCCAAACCAATACGCTTGGGCCCAGTATTTCGCCGATAGCGCGTGCACCAAGCCCGTTGCTACGACCCTGACATCTTGCGGTGCTCCGCCTTACCTCATTACCTACGTCTCGAATGGTTGCGCGGATGGCGGTCGGTACTCGCTCTACAAGCGGGGGGCCCAGGTCGCCACGGTGTATTACGGTGCTCCCGGCGCATGCCAGCAGACGCCCATCGAGACGGGAAAGACGGCGTGGGTCGTCGACGGCGCGGAAATTCCCCCCTCCTCATTCGTTGAGGCAACCGAGGTGGTTGATCCCTAACGCTACGGCGCGCTCGTAGAGCGACGCGTGTCCTGACGTGCTCTCCGTGCCCAAAACATACGTAGGGACCGATCGCGCGGAGTTTGCGTAGCGAGCGAGCACGAGCGAAGGGTGGGCATCCCAAGAACGCTCAGACAAATGCGCATCGCGCGACTCTGAGCGTCTCTACTATTTTGTTCGCGCGAAATGCGTCGCGAGGAGTCGTGACTCAGCTTCCGGGTTGAGGACGGGGACAGCGCACCTAGGCGGGGGGCCGGAGGCGGAACGAGCGACTCGAACGGCAATAGGCGACCAGTTTTGCCGGACCCAGATTCTGTTGTCCGTCTCGAAACGACGCTATTCCTTACGTCTCGCCGATGACCAACTCCGTCTACCGACTCGAAAAGCACGTCTGGAACGATGGCGATTTCGACGAGCTCACTTGGCACGACGTTCGTATTTGGTCGATGGCCGCGGATCCCGACGCTTTCGACTTCAGCCTCGATCTCGACTTCATCTTCAGATGGGAGGCGCCAGTCGCAGGAAGCAAATCCCTTCGCTTCTGGGTCGCGCCCGTCACCATGGTGCTCGAGAACGCGCACTCTTCGCTCAGCGAAGATCGTGTCGCGATCTAGAGGTGAGATTTTTCCCGGCCGCACCACTTCCAGTACGTCGTATCGACGGTCGCCAACCATCAGACATCGACATCAGACACCGTCGCGAAGACGGTCATCGCTTGCGCGGAGTGAGTCGAAGCGAGCGAAGGCGCGTCACCAGTTAAGCTCGTCACGGAGGTCCACACTTAAAAACCTTAATCCTGCTAATTTTAGAAATATAATTCGCTTAATGCCGATCGTTCGTAACATTCTCGCCGCCCGTGGAAATCGACTGGGGGGATGGGAGCTGGCGCGAATCACTTGAACTCGGTTTTGGATGCGCCCCGCGAGCGCGAACTCCCGCGGACCTTGCAAGCGCGGGGACCTAGGTGAACGATTCGAAGCGACGCGAGCTCATCGCGCGACAGCTCGCGGCCAAGGGAATTAAAGTCGCGAAGAGTATCGGGGTGTTCCCGCGCACGAACTCCGTGCGCGTGCAAACGCATCGGGGGGAAGTCGAGGGCGTCGTCGTTCCAGCGTCGTTTGCCCAAGAGCTCATTTGGGTCAACGCCGAGCTGAACCCATCGAATGCATTCTACAACTTACCGACGGAGGGCGAACTCGTAGGTCCGCTCGCGATCGACGCATTCCGTCGTGCACTCGATTCTCTCATCGAACGTCACGAAGTCCTGAGAACCGTCTACCGAATGGTCGACGGGCGCGTGGAGCAGCTGGTGCTGCCTGCGCATCCCATGCCGTTCCAGCTCGAGGATATCTCCGCGCTATCTCCAGCAGCGAGGGAGAAGACGTTGAGAGCGCTTGCCGAGGCGCACGTTATGGCCACGTTCGACTTGCTTCGGGGACCGGTCGCGCGCGCGCTTCTCGTTCGGCTCGAAGCGGAGCACCACGTTCTCGTTCTCGTCATTCACCACATTGCCATCGACGGAACGGGGGGCACGACTCTTCTCGCAGAACTGGCGGAATTCTATCGCGCGACGTTGGAGGACCAGCCGTCTCGGCTCGAACCGCCTTCACTACAATACGCAGACTTCGCGGCCTGGCAGCGATCCCCGGGAGGAGAGAAGAGGCTCGAGGAGCATGTCGCGTACTTTAGCGATCGCCTGCTCGTAGCGCGCTCGACCATCGATCTCCCTACGGATCGAACGCGAGGACGCACGCAGCCCATGCATTCCGCGACGGTGGACAGGAAGATCGGCGCCGACGTCATCGTTGCACTCGACGGTGTCGGGCGTGCCAAGGGTGGAACGCTCTTCAGCGCATTGATGAGTGGCCTCGCACTCGTTCTTCATCGCTGGTCTGGCGAGCGCGATCTCGTCATCGGAACGGTGCACGCCAATCGCACGCGTAGCGAGGTCGAGCGCATGCTCGGCAACTTCATCAACTTCGTCGCGATACGGATCGAGCTCGAGAAAAACAATGAGCTCGGAGAGGTCCTTGCTCGCGTCGCTGCTGCAAGCAATGCAGCAGTCGAACATGCCGACGCTCCTTTCGACCGCGTCGTTGCGTCGGTGAGCAATGCTCGGCGCGCGCGAGGAGCGGCTACATCCGGCGAAGGACTCTACAACGTCGCTCTTCTTCTACAGAACTACGAACGCGGAGCGGACGCGCCGGACACTACGCTGCCACTTCGCATCACTCCGACGGCGTTCGCGAAGCGAGACGCCTCGGCGCTAGACCTCCGCATCGTCGTGGAAACGACGCGCGACGGCGGATCGCTTGCCTTCGAATACCGCACCGATGTCTTCGATCAGGTGACGATCGAGCGTTTCGCAAACCAGATGGTCGATGTGCTCGTTGCGCTCGCTTCGCCAGGCACGGAATGCGTGAGGGTCGATGAATTCTTCGTTCGTGAAGCCACGCAGCGTTCGCAACTGGCGGCTCTCGAGCAAGGGGCGATCGAGGTCAAAAAGTGGCCTTGGATCCCCGAGACGCTCGCCCTCGTCACCGCGAATGCTCCTTCACATACCGCACTGATCGACGGCGAACGGTCCTTCACGCTGAGCGAATGCGAACGGCTGACGAACCAACTCGCGCACCGCCTCGAGGCCATGCACATCGGGAAAGAGGACGTCGTCGGCGTACACCTCGCACGGTCCGCCGAATTCGTCTTGGCGGTATGGGGAATTCTGAAAGCGGGAGCGGCATACGTGCCTCTCGACACCGAGTTGCCGGACGATCGTCTTGCCAAGATGCTCGACGACGTGCCGCCGCGCCTCGTGCTCGTCTCACCGAGCACCGCACCGCGCGAGGTTTTGAAGCCTATCGCGATGCAGCTCTCGCTCGACGGGCTCGCGAACGAGTCCGCGGCGCCGCTTCCTCGAACCTTCGATGCGTCTCAGCTGGCGTACGTCATCTTCACGTCCGGCTCGACGGGACGACCAAAGGGAGCGGCGAACGTCCATGCGGGTCTGCGAAATCGCATCGAATGGATGCACGCCGCCTATCCGCTAGCGGAAGACGACGTGGTGCTCCACAAGACTTCGAACAGCTTCGACGTATCGGTGTGGGAGCTTTTTTGGGCGCTGCGCGCAGGCGCCACGACGGTCGTCGCCAAACCCGACGGTCAGAAGGATCCACGATATCTCGTCGATGTGATCACCGAGCGGTCAGTCACCGTCTGTCACTTCGTTCCGTCGATGCTCACGGCGTTTCTCGGTGACCTTCGTCCCGGCGAGTGCCCATCTTTGCGGCGAATCTTCGTCAGTGGCGAGGCGCTCTTTCCGGAACAGATCGCGGAATTCTCGCAGAAGCTTCCCCATGTCGACTTGGTGAATCTCTACGGACCTACCGAAGCGAGCATCGACGTCTCCTATTGGAATGCTTCGAAGGTGAGCGGCCGTAGCGATCGCGTACCCATCGGAAGACCCGTATGGAACACGACGTTGCGCGTTCTCTCGAAGGATCTCGATATCCTCGAACGCGGTCTCATCGGCGAGCTTTTCATCGGAGGAGTTCAATTGGGACGCGGGTATCTGAACCGTCCTGATCTGACGGCAGAGCGATTCCTTCCGGATCCGAACGGCCAAGGCGAAAGGATTTACCGTACGGGAGACCTCGCTCGCTGGAACAACAGTGACGAGCTCGAATACTTCGGGCGAACAGATCACCAGGTCAAGGTTCGCGGCTATCGCATCGAGCTGGGTGAGATCGAATCGGCGCTTCTCGCACTTCCGAACGTTCAAGCGGCGGTCGTCGTCGCACGCGAAGGGCCGACGAAAGACGTGGCGCTTGCGGCGTACTGCGTTCCGCTACCGGGGAGTGTTTTCGAACCTCGCGCAGCGGCCGTGGCTCTCGCGAAGTCGCTGCCCGCATACATGGTCCCGTCGTTCATCGTCGCCCTCGAGAAGCTGCCGCTCACGTCGAGCGGCAAGATCGATCGGCGAGCCCTGCCAGCGCCGAGCGCGTCCATCGTAAGGACCGCGGGAAGTGGTTCGGTTCATCGCGACGCAAACGAAGAGATCTTGGAGAGCATCTGGAGGGACGTTCTCGGTGTCGAGCGCGTTGGAAGCGACGACGACTTCTTCTCCCTCGGTGGTCACTCCCTTTCTGCGATCCGGATGACCCAGCGTGTCCGCGAAATTTTTGGTGTCGACATCACCCTGCGCGCGGTCTTCGACGCCCCGAAGCTCGAAGCGCTGTCGGTGGTCATTCGTGATGCACGCGCATCGGGGGCGCCGATCGAATGGCCGAAGGTCGAGATGCGTCCGGACCTTCGCTTCGAACCATTTCCACTCAGCGAAGTGCAGCAGGCGTATCTCGTCGGTCGAACCGAGGCGTTCGACGTCGGCAACGTCGCGTGCCACGCGTACTTCGAGCTCGATGGAGTGGGCGTCGATGTCGCGCGGCTCGAACGCGCATGGCAAAAGCTGATCGACCGTCACGACATGCTGCGCGTGGTGATGACGAGCGACGCCAAGCAACGCGTCCTCGCGAATCTTTCGCCCTACCGAATCGAGGTCGACGATCTCCGCGGATTGTCAGTAGATGAGCGTGAGCGAAAGCTGATCGAGCAGCGAGAGCGCTTGAGTCATCAGGTATTGCCCGCGGACAAATGGCCGCTCTTCGAGATTCGAGGGGCGCGCATCGACGACGAGCGAACGAGACTATTTTTCAGCGTCGACCTTCTGATCGGCGATGCGCTCAGCTTCGTCATCGCTGGGGGCGAGCTCTTCGAGGCCTATGCCAACGAGGCGCGTGAATTCCCGCCGCTCAAACTTACCTTCCGCGACTATCTCGCGACGGACCTCACGTTTCGCGAGAGCGCGACGTATCGACTCTCCATCGACTATTGGATGGCGCGTCTCGACACCATTCCCGGCGCACCCGAGCTGCCCCTCGCTCGTTCGCCGAGTGAGATCGAGACGCCGCGGTTCGTTCGACGCGAACGCGTCCTCGATGCGGAACGTTGGACGAAAGTAAAAGCCGCGGCTGCACGGGGAGGGCTGACGCCTTCGGCGCTTTTGCTCACGCTCTACGCCACGGCGCTCGCCTCTTTCAGCAAGACGCAGCACTTCTCTCTAGCGCTGACCCTCTTCAATCGTCTCCCACTGCATCCCGAAGTCGACCGACTCATCGGTGACTTCACGTCCATCACCATCCTCGAAGTCCACGCCGAATCGCAGAGCCCGCTCGGTGTCACTGCGAAGGCGCTTCAGAAGCAACTCATCTCCGATCTCGATCACCGCTACTTCGGTGGAGTCCAAGTTCTTCGTGAGCTCGGTCGCAAGCGAGGCGCCGTGGCGGCTGCGATGCCCATCAACTTCACGAGCACGCTGGGGCTCGTCGCGGCGGGTGAACGTGACAGCGCGCTCGACGAGATCGCTCGCCACTTCGAGCCTGGGTTCGCCCTCACGCAAACTCCGCAGCTCTGGCTCGATCACCAGGTGGCAGAAGACGATCGCGACGGTTCGCTCAATACGGCGTGGGACAGCGTCGACGAGCTCTTCCACGAGGGCTTCGTGGACGGCTTATTCGCCGCATACTTCGACTTGCTCGAACAGTGCGCGTCCGACGAGAAGCTCTTTTCGAAACCTCCGACGGTGCTCTTGCCTGCGCGCGATCTCGAGCTGCAGCGCCGCGTCAACGAGACCGACTGGTCCCACGAAGACGTGCGACTCGACGAGTTGATTCGCCGGCAAGTCCGCGAGCACGGGTCCGACCCCGCGGTGATCAGCATCGGCCGAACCCTCGACTATGCAACACTCGATCGCGAAGCGCGGGTCGTTGCGCAATGGCTTCTGGCGAACGGCGCGAAACCCAATGTTCTCGTCGGAATTGCGATGGAGAAAGGTTGGGAGCAGGTCGTTGCGGCGCTCGGCATTCTTTACGCAGGCGCTGCGTATCTTCCCATCGATGCCAACTTGCCTGAAGAGCGCCAGAAAGTGCTCGCCGAGAGCGGCGAAGTCGTCGCGATCCTCGCTCAGCCACGAACGAAATCACGCTGCCCTTCTGGTTACCCGCTCTTCGTCGTCGAAGAGAACGCGTCCTCTGCGAAGATCGACGAGATCGCGGACGAGGCAGTGCTCGATGCCGCCTCGAATGCGGCACGTTCGACGACGGACCTCGCCTACGTGATCTTCACGTCGGGGTCGACGGGCCTGCCGAAGGGCGTGATGATCGATCACCGCGGCGCGGCGAACACGATCCTAGATCTGACGGATCTCTTCTCGTTCACGAGTCGAGATCGCGTGCTCGCGCTCTCTTCGCTCAGCTTCGATCTTTCGGTCTTCGACGTTTTCGGACTTCTCTCAGTGGGAGGGGCGATCGTCCTACCCGAAGCGGAGCGAGCGCGCGACCCGGCGCACTGGGCGGAGCTCATCGAAACGTACTCGGTCACTTTGTGGAACACGGTGCCCGCCCTTCTCGGTGTGTTTCTCGATCTCGGTGAGCTCACTCGTGCGCTCGTCTCGTCACTGCGCCTCGTCTTCCTGAGTGGGGACTGGATTCCGTTGTCTCTGCCACCGCGGTTTCGCGCACTCAACTCGGACGCCGCGATCATCTCGATGGGAGGAGCGACCGAAGCATCTATCTGGTCGATTCTTTTCCCCGTGGGCACTCTTTCTCCGGAGTGGATCAGCGTTCCGTACGGAAAGCCGATGCGGAACCAGAAGTTCTACGTCCTTCGCCCGGATCTCGCGCCGTGCCCCACTTGGGTCGTCGGCGATCTCTACATCGGCGGCGTTGGCCTCGCGCGCGGCTACTTCCGCGACGAAGCGAAGACGGCGGCGAGTTTCGTCACTCACCCGAAGACAGGTGAGCACCTCTACCGCACGGGCGATCTTGGCCGGTGGATGGCGGACGGCAACATCGAGTTCCTCGGACGTGAGGACGCGCAAGTCAAAGTACAAGGGTACCGTATCGAGCTCGGCGAGATCGAGACGGTGCTCGAGCGACACCCCGATGTCGACCGCGCCGTCGTCGCGGTCTTCGGAGACAAGAACGAAGCGCGTCGACTCATCGGCTACGTAGTTCCGAAGGCAGGTGCGCTGCTGCCCGCCTCCGCGATGGCCGCGGAGGACGAGCGATGGCGCGAGATCATTCGTGCAGGTGAAGTCAGCGCGGCTCGAGACGCAACGGTCTACGACGCCGTTGCAGCCGATGCGTTCGCGAAGTTGAAGCGCCGGGCCTTCGTTGCCTACACGCGCCGCGCACTCTCGGCGCTCGGTGTTCTCCGTGGACCGGGTGAACCGCTCACACTCGAGGAGATCCTTTTGCGCGGCGGCGTCGCGCCTTCTTACGAGAAGTGGGTCAAGCGCGCCCTTCTGCGACTCGTCGAATTGGGCGAGTTGACGTTGTTCGAGGGAAGGTTCGACGCGTTGAAGATTGGTGAGCCGGATTCGACAGATGTCATCCTGTCAGCTGCGCGCGACCTTGGTCTTTTTGATTCCTTTGCGTTCATTCGAAGCTCGGCAGAGAACCTCGCGAGCATTCTCACGGGTGACAAGCCGGCGGTCGAGTTTCTCTTCCCAGAAGGGGAGGAGACCCGGGAGACGGGAGCGTCCGCGACTGCGGGCGAACGCTACAACGAGCGCATCGCCGCGATCGTGGAAGAGACGGCGCGAACGTGGAAGCGGGACCGACCGCTTCGTATCCTCGAAATCGGGGCTGGCGTAGGCGGAACTACGAGCGCCGTTTTACCGAAGCTCAAATCAGTCGACGTCGCCGTGGACTACTTGCTCACGGACGTTTCGAGCTTCTTCACGAACCTCGCGAAGACGCGCTTCGCTGACGAATATCCCTTCCTACGCTTCGGCACTTTCGATCTCGAACGTGCTCTCGAAGAACAGGATCTGAAGGCGCGATCCTTCGATCTCGTCATCGCTTCCGACGTCATTCACGTCACGAAGAGCGTTCGCGAGAGCTTCGCTCGCGTTCACGATCTTCTCGCTCCGGGCGGCGTGCTCGCGATGGTCGAAGTCACGTATTACGACGACGCGTACGCGCTTTCGTTCAGCCTGCAGCAGGGAGATCGCTTCGAGGATCACGACCTGCGTCCGATCCATCCGTTCGTCTCCACGCGCGAGTGGGTTCGGCTCCTGGAAGAGGCCGGCTACGAGTCCCCGGTGGCCTTTCGGAGCCCGCATCATCCGGATGATACGGAGTGGATCTATGCGTTCGCCGCACGCGTTCCGTTCAGTGCGCGACGCGTCATCGCCCCGACGGAACTGCGGGCTCAGCTGCGCGCGCAATTGCCCGAGTACATGGTGCCGCAGGCCATCGTCGAGATCTCCGCGGTTCCGATCAGCTCCAATGGAAAGGTCGATCGTCGACTGCTGAAGGAGCCAAGTCTGAGGGAAGCAACGACCAGCGAAGTCGTCGGACCTCGGAGCTCCCTCGAAGCGGTCCTGGCGTTCATTTGGTCGGAGGTTCTCGGTCGTGCGGTCGCAAATGTTCAAGATTCGTTCTTCGATATCGGAGGCGACTCGCTCGTGGCGATGCGCATCGTGTCGCTCGCGAACCGCGCGCTCGACCTCGAGATCTCGTTGCGCACGCTTTTCAGCGCGCCGACCATCGCGGGGCTAGCGGAGGCGATCGAGCGCTCGGCGGGCAAAGATTCCGCGCAGCAGATGGCGTTGGACGTGTTGCGCGTTCTCGAGAGCGGTGACTCGACGCGCAAGAAGCTCTCGGACGAGGTTCTGACGGAGCTCCGGACGCGGCGGGCGGGAAACGCGCCGATTGCTCTCGTTCGAAGGGATCTTCGGGGCCGGATTCCACTCTCGTTTGCTCAGGAGCGTTTGTGGTTTCTCTATCAGCTCGATCCCTCGAGCTTTCTCGTGCTCGTCGCTCTTCGGATCGAAGGACGGCTCGACACGAGAGCGTGGGCGATTGCCGTCGACGAGATCGTCTCACGCCATGAGACACTACGAACGACCTTTCACTTGGACGAGCAGGGGGCGGCGTATCAGACGATCGAAGACGCCAGCGTCATTCTCACGCGCGCGGCGGCTCGCCCCGACGAGACGATCGAGCAAGCTGCGAGCCGCGTTGCCGAGAGTGAGCGCGCCAAGGGGGTAGATCTCGCGAAGGGGCCCATTTTCCGCAGCGTGCTCGTCACGAAGTCGGAGACCGAGAACGCGGCGATCTTCGTGCTCCACCACATCGTGAGCGATGGGTGGTCGGTTGGACTCTTCTTGCGAGACTTCGGTGAGCTCTACGCGGCGGCCGTCTCGAAGCGTGCACCGGCACTTCCGACCTTGCCCCTCCGCTTCGTCGACTACGCGATGTGGGAGCGAGAGCGCTTCGAGCGTGAGGATGTTGGGCCGCTCGTCGAGTTCTGGACGACGCGCCTTCGAGGATTGGCGCCTCTTCTCGCTCTCCCGACCGACTACCCGCGATTCGCGGACGGCTCGAACGAAGCACGCTCGTTGACCCTTCCACTGCCGCGTGAGCTCGACCGCGAGCTCATTGCCTTGTCACGCGCCGAGAAGACGACCCCATTCGTCGCTTACCTCGCGGCCTGCGCTCTCTGCCTGGCGAGAACGGCGAACTCGCGAGACGTCGTCGTGGGCACGCCCGTTTCGATGCGCGGACATCATGAGCTCGAAGGAATCGTCGGAGTCTTCCTCAACAACATCGCGCTTCGCATCGACGTCTCTCCTGCGCTGACTTTCCGCGAACTCCTCACGCGTACGGCTCAGGTGAGCTTGGAGTCCTTCGAGCACCGCGCGCTGCCTTTCGAGCAGGTCGTTGCCGAGATCAATGCGCCCCGTGGAGTCGCGCGTCATCCCATCTATCAAGTCGCTTTTGCCGTCGAAGGCGTCTCGGGTTCGCAGTCGACGTTCGACGCGCTCACGCTCCAAACGATGGAGCTCGGCGCGCTGTCGAGCGAGCTCGATTTGAGCTTTCGGCTCTCGATCGAAAACGACGAGCCCTCGGTGACGATCGAATACAACGTCGCGCTCTTTCACCGCGACACCGTGCAGCGGCTCGCGATGCGGCTCGAACACGTGATTGCGGACGTCGTTCGTGCGCCCGATGTTCCCCTTCGCTCCTTGCGTTCCGCTGTCGACGGAGGCGTCGATATCTCAGCGCAGTATGCAGACGGTGGATGGCGACGAAGTGATCTCTCGGTGGACGACTTTCAGCGAGAGCTCACGTTCTGGAAAGAGGCGCTCTCGGGAGCGCCGCTCGCGCTCGAAGTCGCTACGGACGAGAGCCGAAAAGCGCGCCAGACGTTCTCCCCGGGGTCGGTTGCGCGTACGACGAGCAAAGCAGTCGTGGGTGCCCTCCGGGACATCGCTACGCGCGAGGGCGCGCCACTCTCCGTCGTGCTTTTGGCTGCGTACGCCGTGCTTCTCTCGAAAGAGACAGGTCGGCGGGATGTGGTCATCGGATTGCCGCCGCCTGCTCGCGCGAATGGCGCTGACGATGGTCTCGTCGGGACGTTCGCGCACGCTCTTCCGCTTCGTCTGAAATGGGCGAGAGAGGCGACCTTCATCGACATCGTGGGCGAAGGAAAACGACAGGCGCTCCGAGCCGCGGCACACGAAGCGGTGCCCTTGTCGCTCTTGGCCGACGTGCTCGTTCCCGAGCGCGACGAGAGCCGTAGCCCACTCATCCAGACGGTGCTCGTGCACCGAGACGCACGAGTTCGCTCCTCGGAGATTGGGGATGGCACGACATTTTCGCTGAACGCACAAGACGTAGTGAGCGCGCGCTTCGAGTTGGCGCTCGTGTGCGAAGAAGAGGACGACGGCAGCCTCGCGATCGAGCTCGCATACAACTCCGATCTCTTCGAGTCGTCCACGGCGGAACGCCTTCTCTCTCAGTACGGTTCGATCCTCGAGCACGAGGCGCTGGCAACGGTGAAGGCCGACATGCTCGGAGGCTTGTCCGAGTCTCTGCAAGCGTCCTACGACGCCGCATGGAATTCGACGCAGCATGCGCTCGCCGCGGACGAGACCATTTACGGGGCATTTCTCGCGCAGGCCTCCGAGCATGCGGAGCGCGAAGCCGTGCGCTGCGGCGGCGTGTCGTGGACGTATGCCGCGCTTCGTCGCCGAGCCGAGGCTTACGCGAGCGCCTTCTCGCAGTGCCCGGAAGGCGCGATTGGTGTTCAGCTGCAACGCTCGCCCGAGCTCGTCGCAGCGCTGCTCGGTGCGAGCGCGGCAGGACGTGCCTATGTGCCGATGGACCCGGAGCAGCCGCTATCCCGCCGGAGCTACATTCTGTCGGGCGCACGAGTCGGCGCGCTCGTCGTGGACTCGACGGAGTCGTTCGGATCGTGGGAAGGCACGCGGCTTTCGCCAAAGGCGGTGAAGTACGAGGACGGATCACCGGTGCGCGCGCGCGCGGTGCATCCAGACGAAGTCGCGTACGTGCTCTTCACCTCGGGTTCGACGGGAGAGCCGAAGGGCGTCGCCGTGACCAATCGCGGTTTGATGAATCACCTTCGTTCGATGCAAGCGTTGCTCGGCGCGAACGAACAAGATCGACTTCTCGCCGTCACCACAGTGTCGTTCGATATCTCGGAGCTCGAGCTGCTGTTGCCGATCGTGGTGGGAGGCGTGACCGTGATCGCGAAGGAGGAGACTGCGAAAGATGCGCTCGCGCTCTCGGAGGAGATCGTGCGCGAGCGGATCAGCATCTTCCAGGCGACACCTTCGACGTATCAGGCGCTCTTCGAGAGCGGATGGACCGGCGTAGGTCCACAGCTTCTTTGCGGCGGTGAAGCGGTGCCTGCATCGCTCGCTTCGCGTTTTGCGTCGTTGCCACAGAAGACGTGGAACGTTTATGGACCGACGGAAACGACGATTTGGTCGGGCGCGCTTGCGTTCGGAGCAGGCGACGTGCGCATCGGCGGCCCCCTTTGGAACACCGAGCTCTACGTAATCGACGATTCGTTCTCGGAGGTGGGGCCTGGTCGCGCGGGCGAGCTCGCGATCGGCGGTCAGGGGCTAGCGCGCGGTTACGTAGGACGCGCGGATCAGACCGCGGAGCGGTTCGTGCCTCATCGGTATGCGCGCGATGGTCGGCGCATGTATCGCACGGGCGACCGCGTGCGTCGTCTCGCATCGGGAGCGCTCGAGTACTTGGGTCGCATGGACCAGCAGGTGAAGCTCCGCGGATATCGCATCGAGCTCGGCGAGATCGAGAGCGTGCTGTCGTCGCTCGAAGGAGTGACGAGCGCGGCTGTCGTTCTGCGCGAAGAGGTCGCAGGTCAAAAGTATCTCGCGGGTTACGTGACGATGGAGTCGGCAGCGAGCGCGACGGTCGGCGGTATTCGTGCAGCGCTGACGAAGCAGCTTCCCGCGTACATGGTGCCGACGACGCTCACCGTGCTGGACGCGCTACCGCTGAATACGAACGGGAAGGTCGATCGAAAGGCACTCCCGAAGCCGGAGCGAGCGACGGAGAACGATACCTACGTGGCGCCACGCACGGAGCTCGAAACGACGATCGCAAGCGTGTTCGGCGCCTTGCTGGGAAGAGAGCAGGTGAGCGCCACGTCGAGCTTCTTCGACCTCGGCGGTCACTCGCTCTTGGCGATGCGCCTCGTCTCGCACTTGCGCAGACAGCTAGAGCTCGATCTCACGCTGAAGCAAGTATTCGAAACGCCGACGGTCGAAGGGCTCGCGACGGCGTTCGGAAGTAGCGCACGACGTGTCTACGCGTCCATCCCGCGCGTGCTTCGGACCGAAGCATTGCCTCTCTCGCTGGCGCAAGAACGTCTCTACTTCTTGCAGCAACTGTCTCCCGACATGACGGCGTACAACATGCCGGCCGTCTTCACGGTGGCGGGTTCGTTCGACGCCCAGGTGTTTGGACGCGCGCTCTCGTTCGTTGCGACGAGACACGAGAGTTTGCGAACGCGTTTCGCCATGGGAAGTGACGGCGCGAAGCAGGTCATCGAAGACCGTCTCGGCGATGTCGTACGTAATGTAGACGCGAGCGCTTGGAGCAAAGAAGACATCGAACGCTCCGTCGCCGATGAACTCGCGCGCGGCTTCGACGTCTCCGTCGACGATCTCGTCCGCGTTCTGATTCTCCGGAGAAGCGCGGCTGAGCACATCCTCGTATTTACGCTTCACCATCTCGTCACCGATGGGTGGTCGACGGGACTCCTCGTGCGCGAACTCGGCGAGACGTATGCGAAGTTGTCGCGCGGCGAAGAACCCGCAATGTCGCCGCTGGCGATTCAATACGCCGACTACGCCGCCTGGCAGCGCGCACTCCTCAGCGGCGCATTTCTCGATCGAGAAATCGACTTTTGGCGAACGGAGCTCGATGGCGCGCCGTTTGCGCTCGAGCTCCCGCTCGACAAGAAGCGCCCTACCGTTCAAACCTTTGCGGGAGCAACGATCACCTCGTTGATTCCAGCACGCGAGACAGCCGCGCTCCGGGATGTCGGTCAGCGCGAGGGGGCGACGCTATTCATGGTGCTTCTGGCATCGTACTTCGTGCTCCTCTCGAGGCACACGGGTCAGCAGGATCTCGTAGTCGGAACTCCTGTCGCGGGTCGCGATCATCCTGAGACCGAGGGTCTCATCGGAATGTTCGTGAACAGCCTCCCCCTGCGTTGGAAGTGGCAGCGCGGCGCGAGTTTTTCGGACGTCGTTCGCGGAGTGCGCGCTCGAACGCTGCGGGCGCTCGAACACCAAGAGGTACCGCTCGCGCGCCTCGTGGAAGCGCTCTCGCCGGAGCGCGACCGAAGCCGAAGTCCGCTCTTTCAAACGATGTTCGTGCTCCAGAACACGCCGATCGGGACGAGCGATTTCGGTGGCGGCGTCGTCTTCGAGCCGTTCGCTGCAGAGCATCGCGTTGCGCAGTTCGAGCTGACCATGACGTGCGAAGAGAACGTCGATGGATCCGTTGGCCTCGCGTTGACGTACAACTCGGACCTATTCGAGCGAAGCACCGCCAAACGCTTCCTCGACCGTTATGCGGAGTGGAGCTCGAGCCTTGCAACGAGCTCGTTGCGATCACTCGAGGACTTGGATTGGACGAGCCCCGAAGAGCGCGACGATCTTTTCGCGCGGAGCGGCGGGACGCGAGCCTTCTCTTCGGAGGAGTGCCTCGACGAGATTTTCGAGCGCGCGGCGTCGGCGCATGCATCGCACGAAGCGGTGCGTGACGTTTGGGGCGCGCGCCTGACGTACGCAGAGCTCGATGCGATTTCGTCGGCGCTCGCCGCGGGCCTCGAAGAGCGTGGCGTGAAAGCTGGCGACGTCGTGGGTCTTCGTTTGAGGCGTGACGTTCGTATCGTGGCGGCCATTCTCGGCGTTCTAAAGACCGGTGCGGCGTACGTGTCGACCGAAGGGAACCCCGATGCGCGCACCCTCGAGATGTTCTCGGATGCGGCGGTGCGCGTCGTGCTGACGGACGAAGAGAGCGCGAGCGACGTGCCCCGAGGCGACTACGACGTGTGGACGCTGCCGCAGCTGCATGAGATGGCGCGAGCAGGAGTGCGCCATCGAAAGCGTCCGCGAACTTCGTCGGCACCGGCGTACGTCATCTACACGTCGGGAACGACAGGAAAGCCCAAGGGCGTGGTGATTCCGCACTCGAATGTCGTGCGTTTGATGCGTGCAACGGAGGAGTGGTTCGGATTCGGAGCCTCGGACGTCTCGACGCTGTGTCACTCGACGGCGTTCGACTTCTCGGTATGGGAAATGTGGGCTGCGCTCCTCTTCGGGGGCACCGTAGTCGTCGTGAGCCGCGACGTGGCGCGCGATGCCGTGCAGCTACGCGAGTTCGTCTCTCGCGAAGGCGTGACCCACCTCTCGCAGACCCCGAGCGCATTTCGGGCTTTCGTCGACGCCGACAAGGACAGCACGAGTGCTCTCCACCTGAGACGCGTTGTGTTCGGCGGGGAAGCCTTGGTGGTGGGAGACCTCGCGCCATGGTTTGCGCGGCATGGCGACCAGACACCAGCGCTCATCAACATGTACGGCATCACCGAGACGACGGTGCACGTGACGTATCGTCCGATTCGAGGCGAAGACCTCGCAAGCCACGGAAGTCCGATCGGCCACACGATCCCAGACCAGTGTGCGTACGTGCTCGATCGCGAGCAGCGACTCGCAGTGGACGGCGCGGTGGGAGAGCTGTTCGTTGGGGGAGCGGGTCTCGCGTCCGGATATCGCGGCCTACCGGTGCTGACGGCGCAGCGCTTCGTTCCCGATCCGTTCGCGTCTTCACCGGGCGCGCGAATGTATCGAACGGGCGACCTGGTCCAGTGGGGTTCACGCGGCGAGCTCCAGTACGAAGGCCAAGCGGACGCGCAAGTGAAGCTTCGCGGGTTTCGGATCGAGCTCGGTGAGATCGAAGCGTCGCTGAAATCGGTCACAGGTGTTGGTTCGGCGGTGGTGCTGCTTCGAGAGGACGAAGGCCGGCGATATCTCGCGGGATACGTCGCCGTGGAGGCGAACGCGACGGTAACGATCGATGAGATTCGGACGTCGATCGCGATGCACTTGCCTCCGTACATGGTGCCAACGACTCTGACGTTGCTGCCTTCGCTTCCACTGAACGCGAACGGCAAGGTGGATCGCAAAGCTCTTCCGAAGCCGGAAGCGTCGACGAAGACAGGATTCGTGGCGCCGGAAAGCGAAATCGAGTCGACGATCGCGCGTGTTTGGACCGAGGTCTTGGGCGTTCCCCGTGTGGGGGTGGACGACAATTTCTTCAGTCTCGGTGGAGACTCGATCTTGAGCCTGCGTGTCGTGTCGCTCGCGCGGAGCGCTGGGCTCACCGTGACGACGCGGGAAGTCTTCGAAGCGAAAACACTGCGCGCCCTCGCAGCGATCGCGCGCGCGAACGTACGCGAGGAGGGAGCGGAGATCGCCATCGTTGGCCGCGTCGAGCTTTTGCCGATCCAGCACGCGCTCCTCGAAGCGAGTGGGGCGCTAG
>JAHFDV010000065.1 GCA_023248815.1 Myxococcales bacterium | reverse complement strand
AAGCCAAAGACTACATGGAGCACTTCATCAATCCGGTGGAGTACATCGAAGAGCAGAAGAAGAAGATCGAAGCCGATCGCGAACGCGCCAAGAAGTTCCCCGAGCGTTCGCAGCGCGACGTATTGAAGTTCTTGCTCGACCACGCGCCGCTCGAACGCTGGGAGCGCGACGTCCTCGAGATCATCCGCGAAGAGGCCTTCTATTTCGTCCCGCAGATGCAGACGAAGATCATGAACGAAGGCTGGGCGACCTACTGGCACTCACGCCTTCTCACGGAGAAGGTGCTCGATGCTTCCGAGATCATCGACTACGCGGAGAACGCGGCCGGCGTGCTCGCGACCTCGAAGGGACGCCTCAATCCTTACAAACTGGGCGTCGAGCTCTTCCGAAACATCGAAGAGCGCTGGGATCGCGGCCAATTCGGCAAAGAATGGGAAGATTGCGACGACCTCGACGCGAAGAAGAACTGGAATCTTCACACGGGGCTCGGCCGCAAGAAAGTCTTCGAAGTGCGTGCGCTCTACAACGATGTCACCTTCATCGACGAGTTTCTCACGCCGGACTTCTGCCGCGACCACAAGCTCTTCTCGTTCTCGTGGTCGAATCGCAACGATCGCTTCGAGATCGAGACGCGCGAATTCAAGCAGGTGAAAGAACGCTTGCTGGCTCAGCTCACCAATGCGGGCAATCCCTTCATCTATGTCGAAGATGCCAACTTCGAAAACCGCGGCGAGCTTCTTTTGCGCCATGAGCATCAAGGGGTCGACCTTCGCGCCGACTACGCGAAGGCCGTTCTCGAAGCATTGGCGCGCGTCTGGAAGCGTCCCGTCGGCGTCGACACGATCGTCGAAGGGAAGCCCGTCATTTTGCGTTTCGATGGTCGCGAGCACGCGAGTCGAAGCAAAGGAACCTGAGGCGCGCTTCGTGGTCTTTGCGCGTGACGCGAGTCACTGGCTCTTTCAATTCAGCCCGCGCGAGTGGATCGGCGCGGCGCTGAAGGAGGTCGAGCAAGCCGACCGCGCCGGCAAGCTGCGCAACGTTGCGGGGGCGATCGCGAGCGCGCGACGTGCGGCCGGCATGGCGCTGAACGGCGCGCTCATCTGCGAGCCGAAGGAGCACTGGGGGAGATCTTATGTCGAGCACATCGCAGGGCTCGAGAAAGAAGAGAGCATTCCAGCGGCAGTACGCGAGGCGTGCGCAATCCTCCGCGGCGCGAAGGCTCCTGGCCCCGCGCTGACTACACTTCGCACGCAGAAGAGTGACGAGCGCATCCTCGAAGCCGCGCGCGATATCATCGCGCACGCGTACACGATCGTGGTGCATCACGAGGGAAACGAACATGAATGAAATGAAACGCGTGATGTTCTTGGCGCTCCTCTCGGCGTGCGGTGGCACCGAGCCTTCGACGGGGACGAATCACCCCGTGACGATTCCTTCCGCTGCGCCGAGCGCAAGTAGTTCGGCCACCTCGCCGAAAGATGGGCCGCGCGTAGATGCCACGCCGCTGCCCAGTGCTTCGGTGAAGCCGAACACGAACGTTGCGCTTCCACCGCCTCGCCCAACGACGCTTCCGCTCACGCTCGATCGAAAAAGGAGCGAGGCCGATGCCGCGCTGGGCCGTGGTGACGATGCTTTCGAAAAAGGTGAGCTCACCGCTGCGGAAGCTGCCTACGAAGAAGCGAAGAAGCTCGACCCAAAGCGTGCGGCCGGGGCAATCGGCATCTTGCGCGTCAAGATGGCGAATCTGAATTTGCCCGTCGAGTACGCGGGCGCGAAGGGGAACAAAGATCTCGACCGCCTCACCAAGGCACTCGAAAAAGAGTTGAAGCGCGAGCCGGAGTGCGGCGCGGGCCAGGCCGAGTACGGCCGCGCATTGCTTCTCTTGGGAGATGCCGTGGGCGCGAAGACGGCCCTCGAACGTGCGGTGGCGCTCTTGCCGAACGAGCCTGAAGCGCATTCTGCGCTCGGGATTGCAGAGCTCGCGACGGGCAAGGTAGAGCCTTCAGTGAAAGCGTTGAAGCGCGCAGCAGAGCTCGACCCGGGCAACGGCGCACGGAGAGGCAATCTCGCGACGGCGCTCTTGATGCTCGGACGCGTGAAAGAATCGATCGCCGAGTACGAGATTGCCGCGCGACTCGCAGATACGGACGCACGAGCGCATGCAGACCTCGGCGCCGCGCTCCTCTCCGATGGCCAGCTCCCGCGAGCGATCGGCGAGATCAAACGCGCCATCGAAATCGATCCGACGCGCGCCGCGTTTCACACGAATCTCGGCTACGCGTTGCAGCAGGAAGGAAAGATGGATGATGCCATTCGTGAGTACCGCGAAGCGATCAGGATCGATGCGCTCTTCGCAAGCGCGTGGATTAATCTCGGTACGGCGCTCGCGCGCAATCCATCGACACGCGCGGAAGCACGACGCGCACTCGAGCGCGCCAAGGCGATCGATCCGACGGATCCGCGCGTCATCGAGAACTTGAAAGAACTCGACGAGCTCGAGAAAAAAAGTGCGAGCGATCGCGCAACAAAAAAATAGCGGCTCGTTTCGGACTCGCGGTTGTCAAGCGAACATCACCAAAGGCACTGCATCGTCGAATCCGGCTTGACCGCAGAAAGGTCGACGGACTACTCCAAGATCTCCGAACGTTCGAGAAGTTGGCGCCGTCGGAAAGCAGGTTGGGAAGTTCGCTGTAATCCGTCGCCCGCGCGCCCGCGCATCTCGGTGACAATGAGTCCGTTTTGGAGGAGTACGATGGCTGTTGGCAAAGTGAAGTGGTTCAACGACGAAAAAGGCTGGGGGTTCATCAAGCAAGACGACGGCGCGCCGGACGTCTTCGTGCACTACTCCCAAATCTCTGGTGAAGGTCGCCGTCGTCTCATCGAAGACGAGCTCGTCGAGTACGAGTTGAAAGAAGGACCGAAGGGTCTCCAAGCGGTCAACGTCATCCGCCAGCAGCCAAGCTGAACGAAAGCCAGAACGAAAAGCGCCCGCGAGCATCCAGCTCAGCGGGCGTTTCTCTTTTGTGCACATGCTCACGCGCGCGATCTCACGGCGCAGGGAATTCAGCCGAATGATTTCATCGATCGGCAGAGGTCATTGTGCGGAGCAGAAGAGGGCGACCCTCGCCGTGCGACCACGAGCGCCCGTGACTTCGGCTTCGGCACCGCCGAGAAAGGTGACCGTGATCGAGGCCGCACCATTCTTGCGCGTGACCTCGAACTCGCCGCTCGAAGGGCAGGCGAAGATGCCGCCGCAAATCTTGAAGCCCGACACGGTGCGACCGAACTCGCGCGTTCCCACCGTGTTCTCGGCGCTTCCATCGCGGGTGTAGCAGCGGCTCGCCGAATCCCACGTCGACACGAAGCTCGCTTCGTGTGACCACGCGACGTTTGCCGTCGCGTCTGCATTCTTCGTGAGTGTTCCTCCCCAACTTCCTTTGCGGGTCTTCGTGAGAAGCGTGCCGCTGCGCGTGTACGTCACTTCGCGCGCGCCAGAGATCGTCGCGGTGACGCGGTCGCCCTTAGCGATGAAGCTATTCGCCTCGTGCTTCACGCTGAGCTTTCCTTCGGCGACGGCCCACGTCGAGATGATCGTCCCCGTATATGTCACCTTGCCGGCGGGGCCCTTGCAGTTGGTGAACGCGTGGCTCCATTTGCCGGCTTCGAGCCTAGTGCTCACGAGACAGCCCGCCGGCGAGAAGTAGAGGCCAGGGTTCGTCGCGATCTTGGCGTCGACGCCCGCGAGGTCCGTCGCTTCGACGGCTTCGCCGGTGTCGGCGACCGTTGCGCCGCCCAATCCATTTTCGATCCCGTCCTCGAGCGCGTCTTCGCCTTCTTGTGAGTCCGCGTTGTCGGTCACGAGCGCTTGCTCGGTCGACTCGAGCGACCCTTCGTCGTCGTTTCTGCGGCAGGCCGGGAAGGCGAGTGAAACGAGGAATAGGGACGCGAGGGAAGACGTTGTGGTGAAGGTGGTTCGCATGTTGGAGTCTCTAGAGAGCACTCGGCATGCCACGCCGCTTGTCGGCTCATGAGCGGGTGATTTCACGCGTTTTCGTCGATGCGCACATGCAGCGCCCCGCGAGAAGTGTGCGTCCACTGGACGTCGTCTCGTTCAGTCGGGAGAGACTCAGCCGCGAGTGCGACTGATCGTTACGAAACGAGACTCAATTCGACGTTGGCTTTGGGGATCTCGCGAATGCGAAACGTTCCTTTGTCCGTCTCGAGGATGTGCGCTTCGACGCCCGCGAGAAAGCCGTTGGGGGCGAATTGATACACGTTGAAGCCAGCCGTGCGCTCGCCGTCTTCGTGTTGAAGCGACGCGCTAGTGGCCCCGATGATGTCGATGCGGCCTGCGGATGTCTTGCACACGCGATGCGCGCGCGTGTGAAGGTGACCATGCAGGAACACTCCTTCCTCGAGCGACGTGAGCGCGCGGTTCACGTTCAGCGCGTCTTCGAGACCCGTCATGATGCGACGCCGAGTGCGCTCCGGGTTGTAGATGGGGTGGTGCGCCAAAATCACGGGGACGCGACGACGGAGCTCCGGGTGCGCGAGAATGCGCGCGAGGCGAGCGAGCTGTGCGTCACCGACCTTGCCGTTCGCGAAAAGTGGAGCACGCGCCAGCGCCGTGTTGAGCCCGATGATCGCGAGAGGGCCGCGGAACCGTACGAACGGAAACGCCTCCTTGTCACCGAGCTCGAGATCGCTCGTCGTGAACGGCCGAAAGTAATGAAGGAAGCGACCGCTGCGTTCGGCGCCGCGCGTGTAAAAATCGTGATTGCCGGGGACGACGCTCACTGAAGGGGCGGGGAACCCGAGCTCAGCGCGAATCATCTCGAGAGCAGCTTCGAACTCGGTCTCGAGCGCGAGGTTCGTGAGATCGCCCGTGATGACGACGTGATCGACGGCGAGTCGGGCAACCTCGCGAAGAATCGCGCGTACGTGACCTGGGCGATGAATGTGGTTTCGCTTGAACCGAAGATTCGCGTAGCCGGTGAGGCGCTTGTTCAAAAATCGTCCGACGCCGACGTTCTCGAGCGCGAGGACATGCAGGTCCGAGAGGTGCGCAATTCGCATGGACGGAGACTCTACCATGCGAATCGCGCGCGCATGGGCGACACCGCCCTACCTGCACCGCAGTGTTCTTTTTTAGAACACCGTTTTTACCAGGCGCTCCTGGCTCGGGTCTAAGACGCACAACCTTGAATCGTCCCGAACTCACCTGGAGGCTCATGAATTCATCCATTCGAACGTCGACTCTCGTGCTCTGCGCAACGTGGCTCTGCACCGTCGCTTGCTCTGATTCTTCCAAGGACGAGGATCTCTCGAGCGACGCGGTCGATTCCGTCGTCGTCGGCAATGGGACGCTTCGCATTCAGAACGCATGCAGCGGCCTCCTTTTGGACGTCGCCGGAAAGAGCACGGCGGACGGGGCGAATGTCATCGGCTGGACCGGCACTGGCGCGAGCAACCAACTCTTCAAACTGACGGCGGCCAATGGCTCTTACGCCGTCGTCTCCGCTAGCAGCGGAAAGAACCTCGACGTCGCGGGGGCGAGCTCGGCCGACGGCGCGGCGATCATTCAGTGGCCATCGACTGGGGGCGCCAATCAAAGGTTCATCTTCAGCGTTCTCGGCGACGGCAGCTACGAGATTGCGCCCTCGAACGCGCCGAGCAAACGCCTCACGCTCGGCAGCTCGCGCACTGCGGGTTCATTGATCGAGCTCGGCGCTGCGAACGGAAGCTGCGCGCAAAAGTTCGCGCTGCTTTCAGCGAGCGGAACGACTCCCGCGCCGACGTCGACCGGCACGACACCGGCCCCAACGGCGACAGGGACGGGAACGACCCCGCCGAGCACGTCTTCACCGAGCGGCAAAGCTGCGCCCGTCGGAGATCTCCCCGGATGGCATCAGGTTCTTTCGGAAGAATTCGGTGGAGCAGCGACGGCCGCAACCTTCGACAAGACGTATGCGAATTCGTGGTGCGGCTACAACGATGGAACGGGTGGCAAGTACTACAAGGTCATTTCTGCGCACGATGGTGTGATGGACATCACGCTCGATGGCACGAAGGGCGCAGCGGGGTCGTTCGGGCCTCCTGATCGCTGCTGGGGCGGCATCTATGGGCGTTACTCGATCCGCTTCAAGGCCGACGGCGCGCAGGGCAATGGTACGGCGATCATGGTGTGGCCGAGCTCGAACATCTGGGGCGACGGTGAGATAGACTACCCAGAAGGAAACTTCGGAGACCAGCTCCACGTGTTCCACCACCCGATGAACTGCACGGACTGCTCGAGCTCCGACGGTTACGCGACGGGGGCGAAGTTCTCCGATTGGCACACCGCGACGACCGAGTGGACATCGGCGAGCGT
This sequence comes from Myxococcales bacterium, assembly GCA_023248815.1. Lineage (GTDB taxonomy): Bacteria > Myxococcota_A > Polyangia > Polyangiales > Polyangiaceae > JAHFDV01. The sequence continues at coordinate 11,914 of JAHFDV010000065.1, read as the reverse complement.
GAAGTATTACCTCGACGACGTGCTCATCAAGACGGTGACGCACGACGTGCCGAAGACGGACCATCGCTACACGCTTCAAGTCGCCCCGAACGCGAGCCAGGTCTCGGCGGGTCACATGCTCATCGACTGGGTCGCGCTCTACACGGTGAAGTAATCACGCGCTCGTGCAGTAAACTGCAGCGCTAAAAAGGCCTGAAGACGCGTTTTTAGGCCTTTTTTTCGTTCGTGAGAAATCGGTTTTACCTCGCCCGGGGTCGTCGGGTCTAAGCAGGAACCCCCTCGGACTCCCCACTTCACAGGAGATCTCATGAACGTCACCATCCGCACTTCGCTCCTCGCTCTTTCTGCCGCCACCGCGTGGCTCGCGACGGCCGCTTGCTCCGACACTTCGCGAGAAGACGATCTCGCCAGTGATTCGATCGACTCGGTCGTCGTCGGGAATGGAACGTTCCGCATTCAGAACGCGTGCAATGGCATGTTCGTCGACGTCTCGGGCGCAAGCACCGCCGACGGGGCAGACATCATCGCGTGGACCGGCACGGGCGCCGCGAACCAGCGCTTCAAACTTGCTGCGGCGAGTGGCTCGTACACGATCGTCTCGGAAAGCAGCGGCAAGAACCTCGACGTCTCCGGCGCCGGCACGGCAGACGGAACGGCGATCATCCAATGGGCAGGCCATGGCGGCGCGAATCAGAAGTTCGTCTTCAAAGCGCTCGCAGACGGAACATACGAAGTCTCGCCCTCGAACGCATCGACGAAGCGTCTCACGGTGAGCGGTACCGCGGCGGGCTCGAAGCTCCAGATCGCTGCGCCGAATGGATCGTGCTCACAGAAATTCTTGCTGCTCGCGGCGACGGGCACGACACCACCGGCGCCGACGAGCACGGGGACGACCACACCCACTCCGACAGCCACGGGCACGACGCCTGTACCGACTCCGGTCACGCATGACTTCGTCGAAGAGTTCAACACGCCAATCAGCCTGGGCGCATGGCCGAACAACGGCAACGCCCCCAGCGCCTATCCCAAATTCCTCACGTATCCCGATGGCACTGCGGGCAAGTATTACCCATCACAGGTGCTCTCCGTGCACGACGGCGTGCTCGACTACTACAACCACGATGCAAAGGCCGCGGCCGTGCTGCCGTTCGGTTACGAAGGATTCACCTACGGTACCTACAGCGTTCGCATGCGTCTTGCTGCGACGTACTCGGGATATCACAACGCGTTTCTTCTCTGGCCGAACACCGGCACGTGGCCGCAAGCGGGTGAGTTCGACTACCCCGAGAACGAGACGAGCGCGACGAAGCCATATGCGGCGGTCGTGCAAACGAACGGCACCTTCTTGCCTCCGACGACGACGTACACGCCCTCTTCGTGGACGGACGGCAAGTTCCACGACTACACGATTCAGTGGGCGCCGGGCGAAGTGCGCTTCTATCAAGACGGCGTCTTCGTCACGAAGGTGAACGGCAACGTGCCGAGCAAGCCGATGCACCCCGTCATGCAAAACGAGTTCACCAACACGATTCAGGATCCCGCGAAGCCTTCGACGTCGATCACCGGTCACACCTACGTGGACCGCGTGACGTACGACAAGAGCTACACGATCACTCCCTGAGACGCCCTCGTGGAAGCAACGAGCCCTCGAGTCGAAAGGATTCGGGGGCTCGCTTCGTTCGAGGTGACGGACGAGTGCGCGCGCGTCAGGGAACGCGAAGCGACTCAGCGGCCGACGTTGGCTGCGTCGTAGTGAGCTTGAATTTGGGTGTCCGACAACACCTTCGAATAGACGGCGACCTCGTCGATGCGCCCTTTGAAGCCGCAGCAATTGATCTGTGAGTTACCACCGAGAACGAAGGGGCCATCGGAAGTGGGGACGGGAATCTTTGCGCACTTGGCCGTGCCGGCGAACTTGCCGTTGACGTACATATTGAGCGTGCCGCTTCCGTACGTCACGACGACATGCGAGTAGGCGCTGCTCTGAATCTCTCCGCCGTAGACGAAGCACGCGAAGCCGACGTCGTAGGTGTCGAAGCGCAGACCGTTGTCCTGGACGTAGCCGATGTAGCCAGTGCGGTTGTCGCCCGCGCCCGTCCCATGCGAATAGAACTGCTGGAAGTCTCCGCCAGAGGTGGGGTTGATCCAAGTTTCGATCGAGAAGCTCGACTTCGTATCGAAGCCGATGTCGTCACCGCAGTCGGCGACGGAGGGACCGTTCTGCCCATTGCCTTTGACGTTGAGTGCACGCGACGAGACAATGCCGTTCTCCTCGAACGTCGCATCGTTCTTGAGCGCACATGTTGCGCCGCCTTTGATCTCGTTCTGTGCGACGTCACCGCTCGTCTCTTCGAAACGCCAGTAGCCGTCGGGGGAATCTTTCAGCACGGCCGCCGCGTACGTGGAGCCGCGACCGCCGTCGCTCGTCGACGGGCCATCGCCCGCGCCGCCATCCGTCGGATCGGGCGAAAGCCCTTCGAACGCGTTGCAGCCCATCAGCGAGAAAAGTGCGAGTCCTCGCCATCGGTGCGTCGCCGCGCGCGTTCTTTTCGTCGATTCTCGCGTCGTCATGGACATTCCGATCAGCGCTGGTGACACTCTACGATAACGGAACGTGCGTCTTCGTGAAACGCGCCGGATCATGATTCAGACCCGCTCGGCTTCTCCGAGGTAAAGTGGTGTCGCGATTTTTATCGAAATTCGTCACAGAAACGACCGCAGCGCCCGCACGTGGACGTCAGTGTCCATAAGGATTCGAGTGGAGCTCGACCGAGTTCGCGCCAGCCGGGCGTGGACGAGCGTGCGGACGAAAGCTGGGGCGTCCATCACGACGAACCGTAGGAGCCGAGACGGTGGCGGTAGTCACGGGAGCGGATGACGCGTTCGTGAGCGTCGGGGTGATGGGGTCGAGATCGGACTGCGCGGAAGGAACCGTCGAGGCGACGGCCGCACTCCCTTGCGTGAGCGCGTCTTCCGCGCGCGGAGTACTGCGCGTTGGAAGGAGTGCGCCGACGAGAACGATAGCTAGCGTGGCGACGAGCACGCCGGCGATCCACTTTCTTTGGCGAGAAGCAAAGAGCGCTTCTCGCGGCGCCGAGATGGTGGGGACGGTCGGTAGCGCATCTTCTCCCGGCTCATGACCCAGAACGGCGAGTGTCTCCGAGTTGCGTCCGTCGACCGCGAGCTCGAGCTCTGCGGCGCGTCGCGCGTCTTCTTCCTTTTGCAGTTCGACTTCGGCGATAGCCTCCAAGTGCGCGGCGGCGTCTACGCTCTCGGCGCGAGCGCGTCCGTCGAGCGCCTCTTGGAGTTGCCCTCTTCGCCGGACGATGGACGCGCCCCCGAGCTCTTCGACGATGCGCGCCACGTCGCGCGTTGGGGCAGGGCGCTGCACGCCTTCCAATGCCTCTTGAAACTCGAGGGCGGTTTGAAATCGCTCGTCGCGATCGGCAGCGAGCGCCTTGTCGAGGAGCGGCGCAAATTGGGGCACCAGCTGCGACTTTCGCAGGTCGTCTTGACCGTGGAGAAGAACCTTCAGCACGACTTCGGCTTCGTTCTCGCCCTCGAAGAAACGTTTTCCCGTGAGCGCCTCGAAGAGAATGATGCCCGTCGCGAAGATGTCCGAACGGCGATCGAGCGAGCCGCGCTTGATCTGCTCTGGCGACATGTACTTCAGCTTTCCTTTGAGGGAATTGCTGTCGGTTTGCGCGATGCGCGTGGCTGCCTTGGCGACACCGAAGTCGATGATGCGCGAAGAACCATCGGAGCCGACCAGGATGTTGTGCGGACTCACATCACGATGAACGATTCCGAGCGGCTCTCCACGGATCCCCGTCGCCTCGTGCGCGGCGTGAAGGCCAGAGAGGACGTCGGAAACGATGCGCGCGACGATGGCGGGGGGAATCGCCACGTCTTTGTCCCGTGCCAAGTCGATGAGGGTTTTGAGGGAGACCGACTCTACGTACTCGAGTACGAGAAAGAGCGACCCGTCGACCTCACCGACATCGAGAGTGGGGACGACGTGCGGACTGCGAATGAGCGCCGACACGCGTCCTTCATCGCGAAACATCTCGTGGAACGCAGGATCCTTCAGAAGGTGAGGATGCACGCGCTTGATGACGACGAGTCGCTCGAAACCCGCCGCACCGAGCTGGCGCGCGACGTAGATCGTCGCCATCCCCCCAGAGGCAAGCTCGAAGAGGAGCTCGAACTCTCCGAGTCGATCGCCATCGCGCGCGGCCATACTCAAAAGCGTCCAGAAACTTCCAGTTTGCCGGGGCCGACCCCGACATCCAACGAGGGCTCGCTGCGATGTGAAGCGAGGAGCCAGATCGTCGATCCAATCGTCGCAGCCGCGAGGACGATGGTCACGCCGAGCGCTGCATTGGTGCGGTTCTCCTTCGAGATACCCTCGTCGTAATTCGCTTGCGAACGCGCGTCGAGGAACGTGCGGCGTGCAGAAAGTGTATCGAGCCCCGAGGCGATCGTGAGGCCAGCGCCGACGATCGTGAGTCCCCCGAACGTCGCCGTCAAGATGAGCGGAACGCGGGATGGCTCATGTGATGACGGAGGCGCAGCAGGAGGCGGAAGGGGAGGCGATAGCGGCGACCCGGAGACTACTTTGACAGGCTCATTGCCAGTTTTTGCAATGAGCGTGACGCTCACGATGGCCCCCGCCGCGACGGACACCGATTGTTCGCCTTCCCCCGCGCCGGGATCACCGCTCACGACATGCGCTCCAGGATTGACGAAGACGAGATCGACCGCCGTGGGCTTTCCGTCGACCCGCGCGCTCGTTGACGCCCGCTTGTGGATTTCGATGCGCCCGAGCTTGCCGCTGAGTTGCCTCAATATCAGGACCGCATTCCCGCGGTCGTTGGCTCCCGGCGGTGCCTCGCGGAGATATTGTGCATAAAGATTGGCGGCGTCCGCGGAATCGCCGGCGCGATCGTGGGCTCGCGCCGCATTCCAGAGCGCATCTTCGTGGGGTGCGAGGCGATACGCTTCTTCGAAGAGCTGAGCGGCGAGCAGGAAATCTCCCACCTTGAACGCGCGCTCGCCTTCCGTGAACTTGGACACGGCAGCCGTGCGCTTGTCGAAAGCCGACTCACCGCCAGAACCATTCGCGGCGCCGGGCTCACCTGCGGACGCTCGTCCCGACAGTGCGAAAAAGACGCCGACGACACTCAGCATTCGTCGTTGGCGTGACATGCTTCCGCGGAAGGCCATACCCGACCTAGAATACATCATTGCTCGAGACTGGCGGGTGATCGCGAGAGAACTTCGACCGCAAATTTCGCACCTGAAAGACATCATGACGAAGGATGACGCAGCGCCCCTCACCGACGACCACGCGCTCGTACGGCGCTTTCAGGCAGGGGATCAATCGGCGTTCGACGAGCTCGGCGCCATTCATCGGCCGGCGCTCGTGCAACTCGTCAGAAAATACGTGAAACGCGAGAGTGACGCGGAAGACGTCGTCCAGCAGTGCCTCGTTCGTGCCTACAAAGGGCTCGCGACGTTTCGTGGTGAAGCTTCCTTGAAGAGTTGGCTCTATCGAATCGCCGTTCACGCCGCGTTGAATTTCGTTCGCGGTCTTCCCAAAGAGCAGTCGCTCGAGGTCGACGATGTCGCGGCCTTCACGAGCTCGCTCGACACTTCGAAGCTCGTTGCGTCGGAAGTCTGGCAGAAAGTCGCGGCCATGATCATCGTGCTTCCGCCGAAGCAACGCTTGGTGCTCGAGCTGAGGCTCTTTCATGATCTTTCGTTCGCAGAAGTCGCGGCGATCGCCGACTGCAGCGAGGACGCGGCGAAGGTCAATTTTCATCACGCGGTGAAGCGGCTCAGGTCCAGTCTTCCCGAAGATCCGTGAGACTCACTCGCGGCGAGTGCGCTCGGGGCTGCTCCCGTCATAGGCGCAGCGAAAGCCGATGTCCGCCGCGCGGTCGATGCTCGAGAAGGTTCGAGCCGCGCCTCGTTGGAGATAGGCGGCCGTCAAGAAAGAGCCGCCGCGAATGGCGTGGCGCGTGCCTCTGACAGGGCCTTTCGGGTTGTGGAGCGGTCGATCGGTCGTCGGGTAGCCGTTGCCGTCTTCGTCCGTCGCGTAGAAGTCGGCGACCCATTCGGACGCGTTGCCCGCGAGATTGAGGATCCCTTCGGGCGTTGCTCCGTCGTGAAACGAATCCACGGGCGCGAGCCACGCGTAGCCGTCGGACGCATCCGTCGCATCGCTCGCCATCGCAACGATGATCTCGGTGTTTTCCGGCAAGACCAAGGCGATCGCCGAGCCGTGATTTGCGCGTTGGCCGTTCCACGCGTCACCCCAGGGGAAACTCCGCGGTGCGAACATTCCCTGACCCTTCTTCGCGCGCGGCGCATCGGCTTTTGGAATCGGGCCACGCGCTGCGGCCTCCCATTCTGCGTCGGTGGGAAGTCGACCTCCGTGCCAACGACAATAGGCCGCCGCATCGTCCCACGCGACATGCGTGACCGGCAGATCGTCACTGTCGAAGCGCCGATCTCCTTGAGGCGTCCCTGACGCCAGGCAGCTACCGGCGGCGACGCAACGTCGGTACTCGCCGAGCGGTGTCTCCGTGCGGTCGATGAAGAAGGGCGAGAGCTCCACTTCGTGGACGGGACCTTCTCCGGCAAGAACGAGAAGAGCGCCCTTTCGCTCGCAGTGTGATGCCAATACCTCGTGCTTGCAGAGCGCAACGACATCGGCTGCTTGTTCGAAGGACGCTCCGAGCCGATAGAGTCCGCCCGGCACGAACACGCGTGCAGAGCGAGGCATCTCGAGGACGCGGACCGGTCCTTCACCACGCGGCAGGAGCCCTGGCTTTTCGGTCTTGGCGAAGACGGGTGTCACGCCGAGGCTCGTCGCAAGAAGAGCGAGAACCGGGGACGGCGTGCGCATTGATCGTTTCTCAGCCGAGAAGAACGCGCATGGGGCGCTCGAGAAGCGCGCGAAGCTCTGCGAGGAATGCCGCACCCACCGCGCCGTCGACGACGCGGTGATCGCAAGAGAGTGTCATCGAGAGCGTTTTGCCGACGACGACTTGACCTTCGCGCACGACGGGAACCTCGCGGACGCGGCCCACGGCGAGGATCGCGCCTTCGGGAGGATTGATGACGGCGGAGAACTCGTCGATGCCGAACATGCCGAGGTTCGAGATCGAGAACGTGCCGTTCTGCATCTCTTCGGGCTTCAATTTCTTGGCACGCGCGCGGCCGGCGAGCTCACGGATTTCTTTGGAGATCGCAACGACGCTCTTTTGATCGGCATTGCGAATCACGGGAGTCACGAGTCCGTCGGGAACGGCCACGGCAACCGAAACGTCGACGCGTTGATGAAGGAGGATCGCCTCATCCGTGTATTGTGCATTGCATTCCGGAACGCGCCGAAGCGCAACGGCGCAAGCTTTGATCAAGAGATCGTTCACGGAGACTTTGATCGCGTCTTCGGCTTGTTTTCCCGCGGCCTGGCGCAGCTCTTCGTTGATCTCTTCGCGGAAGGCGGCGAGGCGATCGGCGTCGAGCTCGATCGTCAAATAAAAGTGCGGAACTTTTTGCTTCGACTCGACGAGTCGCTTGGCGATCGTCTTGCGCATCATCGAATTCGGCTTCGCGATGGGGGCGAGAAGGCCGTTGCTCGTCGTTGCGAGAGCGCCGCCCTTCGATGCGTCGGAAGGACCGGCCTTCGCAAGCTGAGTGGGAGCCGCGTTGTCTAGGTCGGCTGCGACGAGACGACCGTTGGGACCTGAGCCCACGGCGCGCGAGAGATCGATTCCGCGGTCCCGTGCGAGCTGGCGCAAATAGGGGGATGCAAGAACGCGTGCATCGCTCTTGGCGACTTCAGCCTCCCGCTCGGTGCGATCGAGAATGCTGCCCGTGTGAATGTTGGTGGGAAGAGGGATCGACTTCTCCGGCGCCTTTTTTGTTGGCGCTTCTTTGTCGGACTTCTTCGCGTCATCCGCTGCGGGGGGGCCTTCTTCGCTCTTCTTCTCGGACTTCTTCGTGTCGGATTTCTCCGAGGGAGCTTCTTCTCCTTCGGCAGGATCCTTCGCGTCCTCCTTCTTCGAGCCGTCGTCTTCGGCCTTGGCGGGCGCTTCTTCTTTCGCCTCGCCGCCGTCTTTACTTGGCCCGCTGCTGCTTGCTCCGGTGTCGAGCGAAGAAATGTCTTCGCCCTTTTTTCCGAGGATGGCGACGGGCTGACCGAGCTTCACGTTGCTGCCGGCAGTGACGAGGAGCTTCAAAAGAGTTCCGTTGTCGAACGCGCGGAACTCCATCGTTGCTTTGTCGGTCTCGACCTCGGCGAGGAGATCGTCGACTTTGATTTCGTCGCCCTCCTTTTTGTGCCACGCGGAGAGGACACCCTCTTCCATCGTCGGAGACAGCTTGGGCATGTCGAGAATTTTTGCCATCGTGATTCTCTAGGTTCGAAAAATGAGAGGGGAGGGAAGGAGGCTTCTCTGGGCTCAGTTGGAGCGACGAGCCATGACGCGTTTGACGGCGGCAATTACGCGCGGCGTCTGCGGGATGCAAAGCTGCTCGAGCTTCGCGTTGTAGGGCATGGGCACGTCGAGTGTCGTGACGCGCAAGATCGGAGCGTCGAGCGAGTCGAACGCGAGCCGCTGCACGCGATCCGTGATCTCCGCGCCGACTCCGCCGTAGGGCCAACCTTCGTGGACGATGACGCAACGATGCGTCTTGCGCACCGAAGCGACGATGGTCCCTTCGTCGAGGGGGCGCAGTGAACGAAGGTCGACGACCTCCGCGGAGATGTTTTCTTTGGCGAGCGCCGCCGCAGCTTCGAGCGCCACGTGCGTCATGCGCGAGTACGCAACGATCGTGACGTCGGTGCCTTCTTGCACGACCTTCGCTTTGCCGAGCGGGACGATTTCTCCGCCCTCGAGCTCGTCGGGAACGTCGCCCTTCACCGAGTAGAGCGTCTCCGATTCCATCACGAGCACGGGGTTGTCGTCGCGAATGGCCGCTTTCATCAGGCCTTTTGCGTCGGCAGGAAACGCAGGCGCGACGACCTTCAGGCCGGGGACCGTCGCGTAGAAATGCTCCATTGCGTGGCTGTGCTGGCTTCCCACTTGGCGCGCGCTGGCGTTGGGACCGCGAAACACGATGGGGCATTTGAACTGCCCGCCCGACATCTGGCGAACCTTGGCGGCGTTGTTGAGGATCTGATCGAATGCGACGGCGGAGAAGTTCCACGTCATGAACTCGATGATCGGGCGCAGACCGGTCATCGCCGCGCCGACTCCGATTCCTGCGAAGCCACCTTCGACGATCGGCGCGTCGATCACGCGCTTCGGACCGAACTTCTCGATCATGCCTTCGGAGACTTTGTAGGCGCCTTGGTAGTAGCCCACCTCTTCACCCATCAAGAAGATCGTGGAGTCTTTCTCCATCTCTTCCATCATCGCTTCGCGAAGCGCTTCTCGGTATCGAATGTTACGAGTGGCCATATCCCGTTCCTTTTCGTTTCTGGCTTCTTTTGTGGGCGGTCATGCGGCGAAGGGACCGTCGTAGGTCGTCGGTTCGAGGAGATCCATCTTCGGTTCGGGGCTCTCGTCCGCGAACTTGATCGCGTCTTCGACCTCGGCCTCGATCTCCGCCTCGAGCGCCTTTATCGATTCTTCTTTTTCGCCGAGCTTCAAGAGGAGCTCGCGTGCGCGGTGCACCGGGTCCTTCTGTTTGCGCTCTTCGAGCTCTTCCGGAGTGCGGTATTTGCCCGGGTCGCTCATCGAGTGACCGCGGAAGCGATAGGTGCGGAGCTCGACGAGCGTCGGCATCGATTCGTTGCGGGCGCGGTCGACTGCGATGCGAATGCGATCGCGCACATCGAGCACGTCGTCGGCGCGGAACTGGTCGCCGGGAATGCCGTAGCCCGGCGCTTTTTTCGAGGCGTCGTCGACGGACATCGTGCGCGAGAGCGGCGTGCCCATCGAGTACTCGTTGTTCTCGCAGATGAAGACGATCGGAAGCTTCCAAAGGGCCGCGAGGGACAGCGCCTCGTGGAAGCCTGCGATCGACACGGCGCCATCGCCGAAGAAGCAAAGCGTGACCTCTTTGAGATCGCGATACTTCGAAGCGAAAGCGACGCCCGCCGCGAGCGGAATATGACCGCCGACGATGCCGTAGCCACCGAGCATGCGGTTTTTGGAATCGAAGAGGTGCATCGAACCGCCGAGCCCGCGCGAGCAGCCCGTGTCTTTGCCCCAAAGCTCTGCCATGAGCGACCGCGGCGACATGCCCTTCGCGATGGCAATGCCGTGATCACGGTAGGTCGTGATGACGTAGTCGTTCTTTTCGAGAGCGGCGAGCGCACCGACCCCCGCGGCCTCTTGACCGATGTAGAGATGGAGGAATCCGCCGATTTTTCCCTGCGCATAAGCGCGTGCCGCCTCTTCTTCGAGGCGACGGATGAGCTGCATCTGGCGGTAGAGCGGTTTCAACTCGGATGCGGTGGGCATTGCGGGGCGCGAGGTTAGCACAAGCCTCCGGGTCGCATTTCACAACGTGAATGGGCGGAAAGACAAAGCGAACGACGAGCACGTCCGCCGCAAATCGAGCCAGAATTTGCATGCCTGCGATCGCGGCGCCGTCGTCGAGCGCCTGTCCGGTTCGCGAAATGCGCTCTTGCGACGGGCCGGGCGACGACGCAAGATTCGGAGGTGACCAAAACGCGCACCGAAGTCCTCGGCGAATCGCGCCGAAAGGGAGTGATCACCGTCGTGCTCGCAGGAGCCGCCGCGGCCGCAGGCGTCGCGAGCTTTCCGATCGTCGCGGGCGTCCTCGCGCTGCCCACGGCATTTGCCGGCTATCGGTGGTGGCGGCACCGCACGGAGAACGGCATTAAATTCTGATTGCGAACGGACTCGCGGTTCTCGGCTGGCGGTCCGGAATGCGGATCGCTGGAAATTTGGGGCTGATGTGCGTGTGAACGCAGCGTGTTCCGTGCTTCAGAATGTGCGTATGATGCGCCGATGACGGAGCTCGAGGCACCGGTCGCGCCAGGCGACGTTCTCGACAATCGCTATCGTGTCGAGCGCGTGCTCGGAAACGGTGCGATGGGCGTCATCGTCGCGGCCGTGCACGTGCAACTCGGGCATCGCGTCGCATTGAAGTTCTTGCTCCCTGCGGCTCTCGCCAAAGAGGCCGTGGTTGCACGTTTCCAAGCCGAGGGCCGCGCGCTCGCCCAACTCCGCAGCGAATACGTCACGAAGGTGCACGACGTCGGGCAGCTCCCCACGGGAGCGCCGTACATCGTCATGGAGTACCTCGAGGGAAGTGACCTTGGCGACGAGATCGCGAATCGCGGTTCGCTCCCGCTCGAAGAGGTGATCGACTACACGCTTCAAACTTGCGAAGCCTTGGCAGAGGCGCACGCGATCGGCATCGTTCACCGTGATTTGAAGCCGAAGAACTTGTTTCTCGTCCGTCGCCCCGATGGATCGTCGCGCATCAAGATCCTGGACTTCGGGATCTCGAAGATGGCCGACAACAACATGACCCAGACGAGCGAGATCATGGGCTCGCCGAATTACATGTCACCCGAGCAGCTCATGTCGGCTCGCGATGTCGATGCGCGCACGGATATCTGGGCCCTCGGCGTCGTCATCTACGAGGCATTGAGCGGCATCGTGCCTTTCGAAGCAGAGTCGCTTCCGCAGCTCTGCACGATGATCATGGGAGCGCGCCCCGGCGACCTTGCGGTGTCTCGCCCCGACCTTCCGCCACAGCTCATTGCGGTCGTGAACCATTGCCTCGAGAAGAAGCCAGAAGATCGCTTTCAGCACGTCTCTGAGCTCGCGAACGCACTGCTGCCATTCGGTGGAGAACGAGCCCGCCTTTCGCAAAATCGTTTCGCGCCGCCGAGCTCCAAGGCGAACAGCGGAGGCCT
>JAHFDV010000064.1:12023-18307 GCA_023248815.1 Myxococcales bacterium | reverse complement strand
GGCGTAGAGCGTCGAGAGTGGACGAACGTAAAATCCCGGTGAGAAGAGCTGCGGCTTTCGCTCTTCGTCCCAGCGCAATTCGACGCGGAGGGTGCGTTTCACGAGCTCGAGATCGGCGCCTTGGGTGAACGACGAGTCCGTTTCGAGCCGAGTGAGCAGCGCGCGAGCGATCGTCTCGTTCGCAGCGAGTCCCTCGATCGATCGGTCGTCGAGCAAGTCGTCGTGGTCGTGCAAGCCCAGCATCGAGGCCGTTTCCGGCGAAGTCTTCGCGATGAAGTCGAGATATGCGCGCGCGATGGGCTCGTCGAAGCCGGACGCAGGATGCGCAGCGTTTGCGTCATTGGCAGTCTTTGGGGTGGCCGATCCATCTGCCCCGTTCGAAGCGCCCGTAAGGGAGTCGTGCTTGCCGCAAGCAGACACGAAGACGGCGGTGCCGAGCACGAGGCGAAAAAGTACCGGGCGAGAAAGACTCATCGGGGGTTCAGGTGAATGAGAAGGGAAAGCCTGGTCGGCTGAGTTCGCCGAGAGACTAGTCGCCGCCAAAGACACTAGTCCCCGGCAAAGTGAGGGAAATCCTTTTCTTCTCCGGTTCGACTCCGATACCATCGTTCGCTCCAGTACGACAAAAGGAGAGTTCCAGTGTCCGATCCCGCGAGCGTCGCAAAATCCGCACGAGAGTCGCTATCCAAAGGGCTGCAGGCCCTGCAAACGGACGCGTCGGTTCCCGCACCCCTGAAGGCACTCGCGGAACCCATCGCGGTCGCGATGGGTGCTCTTCTCCAAATCGAGCGTACGAATGGCTCGCAACTCCAGCCGCATGCGCAGCACGCGCTCGATGGGGCGCGCGGCGCACTCTCGCAGCTGCAAGCCCATCAAGCGGCGCACCCCGCCGTCGGGCGCGCGATGGAAGCCGTCGCGGCATCGCTGGCGCAAGTACACGCGCTCGGTAAGCTCGCCGGAATCGTCGCTGGGCCTGGCGGAGCACCGCAAGCCGCCCCTCAGCAGGCCCCCGCACCGGCGCAGCAAGCCGCGTTCGTTCAAGCGCCCACGCAGCCAGCAGCGTTTGCTCCGCAAGCACCGGCGCCCGCCTATGCTCCACCTCCGGCGCATACTGCCGCAGCCGATCCGTTCGCTGCGCCCCAAGGCGCTCCCCAGGCACAAGCCGCCCACCAGCCACCGCCGGCTCCGGGCGCTGCAGGCGCTCAGCTATTCAATGCCGATCTCGGCGCGCAGAGCCCCACCAATTTCTACAAGGGGCTCTCCGGTAACGATGTCGTCGATCACGGAGGTCTCTTCGTCTCGACGTACATGGTCCCGAAGATCGGCACGCCCGTCCGCTTGAAGGTCTCGCTTCCCGGCGGTTACGAGTTCGAGGCCGATGCGGTCGTTCGCTGGGCACGCGAGATTTCCCGCTCCGAATCGACCGCGGATGCGACTCCTGGTTTCGGCGCACAGTTCACGCGCATCACGCAAGAAGCGCGTCAGCTCATCTATCGGTACGTGCGCAATCGCGAACCGCTCTTCCACGACGATCTGTAACGTCACGTACCTCTTCGGGGTCTACGGGGGTTCTCGCGAACCCGTGGCTCTTCGCTAGAGAGTTTCGTCTCCGACGCCCTTCGGGATAGCTTTCCCGGAGGGCGTTTGCGCTTAGACTCTCGACGCTTGCGCGGCGCTTTCCTGCAGGTTCTCGTGATTGCCCTCTGCCTCTTCGGCGCAGGCGAATCGCTCGCGGCCAACGAACCGCGCCTCGAGTGGCACACGCTCGAGACGCCGCACTTCAAGGTCACGTATTACACGGGCGAAGCGGATGTCGCGCAGTACATCGCGAACATCGCCGAGAGCGTTCATCCGCGAATGACGGACGTGTTGGGCTGGGCGCCGAAGGAAAAGGTCGAGCTCGCAATCACGGACTTCACGGACTCGGCGAACGGCGTCACGTCGGGAAGTCCCTACAACTCGATCAATCTCTATCTCACGGCACCGGACGACCTCTCGCCTCTCGGTGATGTCGACGATTGGTATCTCGAGCTCTTCACGCACGAGTTCACACACACGCTCCACATCGATCACATGCACGGCCTCGCGCCGTTGTTCAACGCGATCATCGGTCGGCAGTTCGTTCCCAATCAGGTGCAGCCGCGTTGGATCCTCGAAGGGCTCGCGGTGCTCGAAGAGAGCGAGCACACGAGCGGCGGAAGATTGCGATCGTCGCAGTGGAACATGTACATGCGCGCCGACGCGCTCGAGAACAACTTCGCGCCGCTCGACGTCTTCTCGAACACGCCGCGCCGCTTCCCGCAGGGAAACATTTGGTATCTCTACGGCTCGTTCTTCCTCAAGTGGGTGCTCGATCACTATGGCGAAGAGTCTCTCCGTAAGATGATTCACGAGTACGGGAGCACGATCGTCCCCTTCGGCGTGAACCGGGCCATTCGCCGCGCGACGGGCAAGACGTTCGAGGAGCTGTTTCCGCTTTTCGAACGCGATACGAAGCGGTTGTTCCAAGAGCAAGCCGCGGCGATTCGAACGAAGGGGCAACGTGAAGGCACGCGAATCACGTTCGGCGGAAACACGGCCGAAAACCCTCGTTGGATCCCCAAGAATGCCTACAAAGGATTCGACCTCCTCTATTTTCGCGACGACGGACACAAGACGGGTGGCCTTTATGGTCTCGCGCTCGACGAGAAGCGAACCAAGGTCACGAAGACCGATCTTTTGGTGCGCACGAGCGGCTCTTCGTACCCGTCGTTCCATCCGAACGGCGATCTCACGTTCGACTCGGTCGACTTCACCAAAAACCTCTTTGCCTATAGCGACCTCTTTCATCTGCCGAAGGGCGTCACCTCGGACACGGGGCTCGAAGGAGAACGGGATCGCCTGACGAACGGCTTTCGCGCGCGCACGCCATCCGTGTCGCCCGATGGAAAACGCGTCGTCTTCGCGACGAATCACCATGGCACTTCGTATCTGCAGATTGCCGACCTCGTCGAAGGCGCGGTCAAAAACACGCACGTGCTCGTGCCGAGCGATGGGTTCGAGCAAGTGTTCGCGCCGCGCTTTTCGCCGGATGGAACGCACGTCGCCTACAGCGTTTGGAAGCGTGGGGGCTATCGCGACATCCGCTATGTAGACGTGAGCGACGGCAGCTTCGTCGAAGTGACGTCGGATCGCGCGATCGACGGAGGCCCCGCTTTCTCTGAAGACGGGCGCGCACTGTATTTCCATTCGGATCGCACTGGCGTCATGAACGTCTACGCGTGGGACATCGCGACGCACGCGCTCTATCAGGTGACCAATGTCATCAATGGCGCGTACCAGCCGGCGCCCTCCCCCGACGGAAAGACGCTCGTCTACCTCGGCTTCACGCACGAAGGGTTCGACCTCTTTTCGATGCCGATCGATCCTTCGACTTGGACGGTCGCCGAGCCGCCATCGACCGTGCGCCCCGCGATGCCCAAGGTCGACTCGTGGAAGCAATATCCCGCGCATGCGTACCATCCGTTCGACACGTTGCGGCCGCGCGCCTATTCGGTCACCTCCACGCCCGGCAACTTCGGCCAGCTCTATTCGATCTCGGCGACGGGTTCGGATCTCGCCGGGCTACATGCGATCTCGACGACCGTTGCCGTCGAGGTTCATCGTCCCGAGCCTCAGGTCGACATCGCCTACTCGTACGGCAAGCTTCCGTTCGACGTCGGGTTTCGTGCGTATCGCACGATTGCACCGCGAGGCTTCTCACTCGGCCCCAACAAGACGCCCACTTGGATCCAAGAATCGACCGGCGTCGAATCGTCTCTATCGATCGCCAAGCGTGGCGCCTTCGATTCGCAGAACTTCACGGCGAGCTACGCGTTCACCCGCATCGCTGGAAAGACGAACGCACCGGCGAGCTACTATGATCCTTACGACACGCCCGCGATTCCAGGGCGTGGGCTCGTCGGGACGCTCAACTTCGGCTGGAGCTACTCGAACGCGCAGCAATTTCTCTGGAGCGTCGGTCCTGAAAAAGGCTTCACGGTAGGCACGGGCGTCACCGTCACGCATCCTGCTCTCGCGAGCCAGTATTCGGGGATTGCGGGGCAGGCGAATCTCACGGCATACCTCGGCATGCCCTGGCTCCGGCATCACGCGCTGGCTATTCACGGCGGAATCGGGGCGAGCACGGGGGGCATCCCGAGCGCAGGACCGTTTTACGTCGGCGGCTTCGTTGATTTTCCAGTCATCGATACGATTCAAGATCAGCTGATACAAGGAGGCATCGTGCTCCGCGGCTATCCATCGGCCGTGCAGGTCGGCCGCAACTACGTTTTGATGAATGCAGAATACAGATTTCCGATCGCCAACATCGATCGCGGAATTTCGACTCTCCCGGTCTTTTTGAATCGCTTCACGGGCGCACTCTTCGTCGATTACGGGAGCGCCTTCAACGACCTCAACGAGACGCATTTCAAGACGGGCATCGGCGCCGAGCTCTGGACGGATGCGACGCTCGGCTACATTCTCGGCTTCACGTTCCGTCTCGGTTATGCGCGCGGTCTTGCGAGCTCGGGTGTCTCGAAAGCCTATTTCGTGGCCGCTGTTCCTTTCTGACGCGGCGTTTTTCTGCAAGAGTTCGCGTCATGGACGAGTCCGAAAAGAAGGAGCTCCTTGCGACGGCGCTCGAAGTCGCACGTGAAGGCGCCGCGCTCATCCAAGAAGGACATCGGCAGAAAAAAGTCACGGCGGCCGTCACGCACCACAAAGGCGCGACGGATCTCGTCACGGACTACGACCGTGCCTGTGAAGAGCTGCTTCGCGCACGACTCCTCTCGCGCACCCCGCATCCCGTCACGGGGGAAGAGTTTGGCGGCGCCGATGAATCCGAATCGATTCGCTGGCTCGTCGATCCGATCGACGGCACGACCAACTACGTGCACGGACACCCATTCTATTGCGTCTCGATTGGCCTCGTCGAAAATGGTCTTCCAGTTCTCGGAGCCATCGTCGCTCCCGCGCTCGCGCACGAATGGACCGGCATCGTCGGCGCGGGGTCGTTTCGTGATGGCGTCCCCATCGTCGTGAGCACGACCGAGGTGTTCGGAAAGTCACTGCTTGCGACGGGATTCCCCTACGAGCGCAGCGAAGCGCATCCTGATTTCGTCGCATTCGAACGCATCAAGATGATCTGCCAGGCAGTGCGTCGTTGCGGATCGGCCGCGCTCGACTTGGCGCTCGTCGCCGACGGAACGTACGAAGGCTATTGGGAACGGCGCATCAAGCCTTGGGATGCGGCTGCGGGCGCGGCGATCGTTCTCGGAGCGGGCGGAAGATTGAGCCGCTACGATGGGAGCCCGTTCGACGTAATGAAGGGTGACCTCGTCGCGACGAACGGTCACATACACGGAGAGCTCCTCGCCCCATTGAAAGAGATTGCGGATTCGATCCCATGAACAGCTCCACCCAACGCACTCCGGCCAAGGGCCGCGCCCTTCTCGTTTTCTCGTCGCTCGCGATGGCATTCGTTGCCGGCTCGGCGAGCGTGAGCTGCGGTGACGGCACGCATATCTTCGTCGCTCGCTTGTGGAACACAGGAGCGCAATGCCTCGGGACGATTCAGGCGATCGACACGGTTCGCGGCACCGAGTTTCACAACGACTGTGAAGTGCGCTGCCTGCAAAACCCCGCCGATAAGGCGGTCTATTACGTCACGTCGATGTGCGACGAGCCGGCGCCGCCGCTCGTCTCGATCGCAACGACAGATCCCGAGTGCGGAAAGGCAATCGCCTTCTGGAACGCCAAGCTCTACTGCGGTGCCGACGCGGGCGGCTTCGACAGCGGATCTTACGAGCCTGCGGATGCCAGCGCCGATGCACTCGACGAAGCGAGCGACGATTCTTCGGCATCGGACGCGGCAGCTCTCGATTCGAGCGTGATCGATTCGGGCGGCAACTCAGCGGCGAAGTAGTAGGCGAACCACTTCGAGCGGATCGAAGCCGAGCGTCGCTTCGAGCTCACCCTCGCGCGTCTCGAGAAATCCGGTCGCTGCACCGAGCGCGCGCTTGATTCCGAGCTTTCCGAGGCTGCGCACGCGGCCACTCGTGTCGTAACGAGCGACGAGCTCGCGAAACTCACGCACGAGAAAGCGCGCGCCATCGACGCCGAGCGCGACGCCTGCGCCGCGCGGCATCGGAGAAAGTACGACGTCGCGAATTGCGACCGCGCGTCCCCAAGCGCCTGGAGTCGGATCGACGAGGAGAGAGCGAAACGTGTCGAGCTCGGCGAAGCATCCGAACGAAAGGGGC
>JAHFDV010000064.1:0-12013 GCA_023248815.1 Myxococcales bacterium | reverse complement strand
CTTCTCGACCGCACTGACGATGTAAGGGACGTCTCTTCGCCAGTCGCGCGAAAGAAGTCCCGTGTGCGGGCGAATCTCTTCGGGACCGCCGAAGAAGTCGAAGCCGGTTCCTTTGCGCCTCAACACGGCCGCAGTGTAGAGCTCGCCCTTGTCGAACATGACGAGCACCATGCCCTCGCCGTCTTTGGCGACCGAGTCGAACCCGCGCCGGACGACCTGAGACGTAGGCAAGGGAACTCCTGCGAGCCTTCGCGGCCATGTCTCGATGCGGGGACGCGATGCGGCTCCCGTCTCGGCCATCAATTCTCGAAACGCCGACGCGAGAAGAATGAGGTGGTCGGTGTAGTCGTGCTCGGGACGGATCCGCTCGCCGAAACGCTCCATCGCTTCTTCGAGCGCGCCCTGCTCGATCGCCCACGCGGTGCTCGCGTGATGCTCGTTCGCAAGCGCTTCGATGCTCGGCAGTCCTTCGGGAAGCGGCAGACGACCGCCCTTCGTCGAGATGAGCTTCACGACGCGTTCGCCGTCGTGCACCGCCACGAGCGTACCTCGCGCACGCTCGGACTCTTTTTGGAGCTCCGCGGCACGTGGCTTGAAGAGCTCGAGAAGTCTCTGCCAGTCCTCGATCGAAAAGCCGGTGAAGCGCACGTCGGCGGTAAACATGGGCTGGTCGCGATCCTAACGCATTTCCCGACCGAATTTTGCGGTACCGCAGCTCTCGAGATCCGTTCTAGCGTAGGCGCCGAACGCCCATGTCGCGAGAAACCGCAGAGTCGCTATTCGAACGCTTCTTCCTCCCCCTCTATCCGAAGGGCGTGGATTTCGCGCGCGTGCGGAACGAAGACGCGAATCCCGCGGGCAATCCTGCGCTCGTGCAAGGTCTCGCCGACGCCGCGCGCATTTTTTCCGAAATGGCCGTCGCGCTATTCGGTCTCGAGGCCCCGCTCGATTTCACCGACGAGAGCGTGCATCGCTTGAGTCGGGCGCTCACGAAAGAGCGTCGCGATCGCTGGAGCGCGACTCCGGGAAGTGCAGAGAGGCCCGCCGAGCTCGCCCAAGTGATCATCCATGGCACCGCATATCTCGGTGAGGTCGTCGTTAGAAATCACGGAGGCGTATGGCGTCTCCGCAGCCCGCTCTGGGAATCCCGCGTGTTTTTGAAGACGGCCCAAGGCGAAGGAGAGCTCGCGCTCTTTCAGTGGTGGCTGAAATCCCTCTCCGACGACGGCCTCGACGAATCTCTAGGTACGTCCCTCTCGGATCGTTTTCGCATGTACGTAGAGAATCCGAACGCCGAGCCGAAAGATCTCGCGCCCTTCGTCGACAAAGATCGACGCCTCCCGCGTCTCGCCAAAGTTCGCTACGACCTTCTCTACAAGCATCTTCGCGCGCATCTTCCGGAGCTCCGCGATGTCGGCAAAGACTTCCCTTCCCCCGAGCGCTTCGACGAGCTCGAGCTGAAGGGTCTCGATTTTTTACTGGTCGGCGATGGACGCATGCTCGTGCTCTCGGGACTCGGAAAAAATGGGCTGCATCTCTTTTGGCTCGATCCGAAAGGGTTCCAAAAAGGCGCGTTCATTCCTTGCGACAGCTTTCCGGCGCCAATCGTTCGCACCGAAGACGAGAAGGTCGCGATCGATTTCTCGCGCAGCGGTCTTTCGACGCGCCAAGAATTTCTCTGGTGGGGGCCCTGAGGACGACCAACGGGCTTGCGCGCGCAGTTCGGTTTTGCCGAGGTTTTGCGCTATGAGTTTCGAGAGCCATTCATGAGCCCACCCGAGAAAGAGACGAATCCCCTGTCGATGGGGCTTCTATTCTTCGCCTGCATCATCGCGTTCTTCTTCGCCGGCAAGATCTTCGGCAACGGCGGCAGCAAGCTCGTTGGGCAGAGCGCTCCCACGATCGATCTTCCGCTTTTGACGAGCGAGGCATCGTTCTCGACGAATGCGCACCACGGGAAGCCGATCCTCATCGATTTTTGGGCGAGCTGGTGTGGCCCGTGTCGCATGCAGGCTCCCATCGTCGACCACGTGGCCGAGATGTTCGAAAAAGACGGCCTCGTCGTCATTGGTGTGAATACGAGCGACGCCGAGGGCGATGCCCGCGCTTATCTGAAGAACCACAAATTTTCGTATCCGATCGCATTCGACGGCGATCGATCGGTCGCGTCTTCCTACGGCGTCACGAGCTTTCCGACGATGGTCCTCATCGACAAGGACGGCAAAGTGAAGGCCGTACGCTCGGGCGTCACCAGCGCCGATACACTCGCGTCGCTCGTCCGCGACGTATTGTGAACGGCACCCGAAGGCGCCTCACCACTTGTAGTTGAGGCCGGCGCCGACCATCAGGTCGAACGCGGTGTACGTGCCGCCGTTCACGGCTTCGAGAGTCGTCGGATTTCCGACGACGGGATTCACTTTGCCAACGCGTGCGTCTTCTGGCGCAACTTCGATGGTTCCGAAGAGCAGCGCGGTGACGGACGCATCGATGCGCCAGCGCTCGTTGACGTTGAACCCGGCACCGCCCGAGAGAACGAATTTGTTCGAGTCGATCGTGAGGGGCGTGACGTAATTCACGGGAACGGCAGATTCCTCGTAGCGAATGCCGAGACGAAGGTCGATCGTCTGTTTTTTCGGATCGTCTTTGGTGCGCTTGTCGAGATCGACACGGTACTCGCCGCCGAGTCGATAGCTGTTCGCATTTTGGTGCTGGCGGACGAGGCTCGTATTCAAAATGCGGAACGTCTCGGGGAAACCCGTGACGTTGTTGAGATTCACGTTCTGGGACTCGACGCTGATGCTGTGATGGGTCGACCACTGTTCACGAACGAGCGCGATCTCGGCGCGAAGACGCGGAACTGGCCGCACCTCGACGCCGACGCGGAAGATCGCAGGGAGATTGAACTTGATGCGAACGTCTTCGCCCGACTGATAAGCGTTGTCGAAGATCGAAGCTTGCGGAAGCTTCACTTGGATGTTGCCGGGCGCGCTGACGATGTAAGGCGCCTGCGCCGAGAACCCGATTCGCACTTCGGGGATGGGGATGAGCGTGATGCCGATGTTGGCGCTCGGCGACAAGATCGGCGCGGCGTTGAGCTGCGTCGTCGCGTCGTACTGCGGATCTTCGGGCGCTCCGATGAGGCGGTCATTCGGGTTGGCGTTGAAGACGACCTTGGTCGAAAAAGATCCGGCGAGAAGCTGCACGCCCGCGCCGACCTGAAGCCACTTTGCCGGTGCGAACGCTATCGTTGCGCCAATGTTCAAGAGCAACGAGCCGTCCATCGAGATGAGCGAGTAGCGCGAAGGTGAAGGCTGACCGTTGACGCTTTCGGGGTAGCTGAGCACCGCAGAGTAAGGTCCGAAGGGCACGCCAATCGTGAACCCCGCCGTGAGCTCTTTCTTTTCTCCAAACGGTATCGTGAGGGCGAGCTTCGGCATCGGAAGCGGCGCTGCAGAGCTCTCGACCTTGGGAAAATTCAGCGTAACGGGATTGCCGCTCGCATCGATGATGCGCGACTTCCGCTGAAACGAAGAGCTGTAGAACGGCACCATCACGTCGAAAAAGACGCTCCGCCCCGCCTCGTTGAGACCCGCCGGATTGTACCACATCGCATCGGCGTCATCGGCGCCGGCCACGAACGCTCCGCCGCGTCCATTCGCGCGCACACCACGGTCGTTTACATAGAGACCACCCGCGCGAGCTTCCTTCTGCGCGAGCCCGAGCGATAGCGTCGTCAGAACGAACGCCGTCGCCTTCGCTTGTCTTCTTCGTTTGGAACTGCGCGCTGCCCGCGCCGTCATTTAACGCCCTGACGCATGATCGCGTAGAGCTGCTCCAACCCGTTTTCCTCGCCGAGAATGAATTCCTTCATTTGTGTCGAGATCGCTTCGTAGTCCTTCGCGTCGAAGCCGTCACTCGAAGAAGGGTCGGCCCGATTGATGTCTGCGATCGCATCCTGGAATTCCTCGAGGGGCGTCAACTGCCTGCCTTCGATGTCGATGCGATTGGCGACGTTTTGGAAGACCAAGGTGAGCACCTGCGCGGGGTCGATCTCGGCATCACAGGCTTCTTTGCCGGCTTTGTCGAACGCGCGAACGGTGAGTCGTGAAAGCAACGTCAGGTTGGCATCGACCACGCCGGCGTCGACGAGATGGCCGTCGGCATCGTGTTTGGAACCGCCCATACCCGCTGCGAGAACGCGCAAGAGAGGAACCGTGTCTTCGTCGTTGTCGAGGATCTGGAGGATGTCGATCATCGCAGCCGCGCTCATCGCAGGCGCATTGGTCTGCGTCCCCTTCTCGACGAGGTACTGCATGAAGAGCTCGAGCTCGGTGCGTGAACGATCGTCGATTCGCAGCGTATCGAAGATGTCGACCGCTCCCGCCGCCGTGGGGCCACCCATCGTCGCCGTCATCTTCTTGTCGAGCTCCGTCTTTGCCCATGCGCAAGGCGCGTACGGATAAACGAACGACGTCGGACAATTTGCGTACATCTGCGAGCGAAGAAGAAGGAGCAAGCGCGGAATCGCCTTTGCCGCGATCGGATTCACGAACGACGAGCTCGTCCCCGCTCCAGCAACGCTCAAAAACTTGTCGACGAGCTGAGAGCGCGCGCTTTGCCACTTGAGATGCCGATCGGCCGCTGCGGGATCTGCCTTCGCGGCATCGTCGAATGCGCGATCCATCGCGTTGAGAGCATTCAAGATGAGATAGAGCGGCGTGACCTGAGCGATCTTCGTGCCGTCATTTTTGACGGTGCCTGCTTGGCCGTGACGATCGACGAGACCCTTGTTGAGATTCGGGAGCGTGAGCGAACGGATCATGTCAGCGAGAGACTGAACGGCGGTGACGGTGGTCGAGGTCGTGCACGCTTTGCCGGAGTTCACGCCCGTGCAGCGCGAGACGCTCATGCCATTCAGCGCAATGACGAACTGGCGAAGTGATTCGAGCATGTCGCCGGCGATCGCTTCCGAGAAGAGCGGCTCGTATGTAACGAGACCGTCTTGCGCGCAGTAGCGCGCGCTCGTCTTGTTCTTTGGATCGCACTCGCTGGGCGTGCCTTTGTCCGTCTGCCAATGCGTGTATATTACATCCGTCAGCTCGACCAACAGGCCTTCCTTCTTGTGGTCGACGAAGGCCTTCACGAGAGGTGCGAAGGCCGTATAGAAGTTCTTCTGTTCGAGCACGAACGTCGCGTCGAGCGAGCGTTGATCGAGCCAGTCACCTTCTTTGCAGTCGCGGAGACCGTGCACGAGCCCGTCTGCAGCCGTGTCGGGCGCGTTGCCCACAGGATCCGTAATCACGCGCTCGGGGCACACGGAGGTCCCGACGTGGGGGCCCGCAAGGTCGCTGATGAACTCGTTCGTTTTATGATTCGTTCCCGAGACCGGGCTGTCGTTGACGAGGTCGAAGTTGACGAGGCGATTCACCCACTGCGGCCTCGGATGCAGCACCTTCGAGTCGGGCGGGTCCCAGAATCCCTCGAGCCCGCTCGACTGCTCGATGAGGTCGACCGTGGCAGCGCCAATTCCCGCGATGCCCGTGCGAAAGACCGACGGGCGAAGATAGAGCTCTGATTTACCTACGATCGATCGAATGTAGAACGAGGCCATGTCGTCGATCTTGTAGACCTCGCACTCGCGATAAGAGCCCGCGGGCGGCATCGTGATCGCAATCGGACCGAGAGACGTGTGCACGCGCGCGCCGGCACGATTGCAGCTAGTGACGCCGCGAGTGTCGTGCACGGCTTGGAGAAAGCGCGAGAGCGCGCTTCGCGAGAAGCCCGAGTCGGGCACACCGCGGTCCACGACGGTCTTCATGTCTTCGAGCTTGTTCGTCGTGATGTCGAACGTGCGACCGTTCAGATTTTTGCGATCGTACGAGATGTGATCGCCGAACTTCGTGTAGGCCGTGAGGGATTCGTTGAGGCCCGCCGTCGCAGGATCTCCCATCGCCTCGAGTACGTCTTCGAGAAGTCCGGGCTCTTGCCCAATCTTCACGACGACATCGAGCAAGTCATCCCAAAAGACGCTCGTGCCCGAATGCGCATTCATCGCCTCGGGGTGCGCATCGGCAATCGCCTTCCATTTCAGCAGCGCGCCCGTGACACGCGCCAACTTGAATGGTTGATCGCGAACGATCGTCGCGACGGCCGACAACACTTCGTCCGTCGAGTGGTCGCCGAGGAGCTGAGCTGCGCCATACGTGAGATCGAGAAGGGACGACTTCGAGGCGTCGAATCCGTTGTAGGCGAGGATTCCAGTCGCAAATGCCTTTTGCGAATCGACGCGCGGACCGAGGAGAAGCGGAAGCCCGGCCGCCATGCTCATCAGCGTTTCGTGATTGTGCGTTTGATCCGGATCGACCAGCGCCGACGAATCGACGAGGAGCTTCGAGAGCAGCGTGTGATTGGCGTCGACGTAGTCGTAGATGAGACTCGATCCCGCGAGCGCGCGTTCGCTCGAGTCCCGCGTGGCCTTCGCTCCGGGATCCGTCGGGTCGAAGGTCAAAAATGGCGTCGGAACTTCGCCTCCCGCTCCGATGAACTGACCGAATGCGTCGACGTCGGGCAAGCCATCGCCGTTGGCATCGGTGAAGACGGCGGGGAGCTTCGTCGACAAGCGCGATGCGTGCGCGAAGCCGCGGCGATCGCGCGAGACGATGTAAGAAGAAGGCTCGCTGCCGTAGGCCGCATCTTGCGAGAGCAGAAGCTCGCGCGTGAATTCGAGATTGGTGCGCGGGCGCGAGAGAACGTCTCGGAGCGTCTTCACGTCGAACGTCGCACCGAGGTCGAGCACGGGCGGATCGATCGTCGCATTTTCGAACTCGAGCTTGAGCGCGTCGAGAAGGTGCGTGAACGCTTCGGACGCCCCTCCCGGAACGGGAATGCGGCGACCATCCTGAGAGCGTGGCGGATCGGTCGCGTAGGGATCCGAGTCGGGGCTCAAGAGACGGAGCGTCTCGGCGGCGAGATCGCGAAGGCGCGGATAGCGCACCATCGGATCGACCATGCCCAGCGCCAGATTGCGCGGACGATAACCTGCGCGTCCGGACATTCTCGAGTAGACCGTTCGCGCATCGTCGGCGGAGCGAAACGCTTCGACGACTTTGCCGACCGCGCCCGTCGCGCGCCGCACGGTGCCATCTTTGTAGAGCGGGCCGAAGCGACCGAGAACGTCTGCGAGCTCCTCACCGAGCTTGCGCTTCTCGCCAATCCCGCACGAGTCGTCGTCCTTCTTCGTGAAGACGTCCACCATGGAGTCCGGGAAGATCGCGTCGAGCGCTTTGATGAGGCGGCTGCGGTGCACGACGAGCGCGTCGATGCGAGCGGTGCTGGGATGCGTTCCTGGGAGCTTCGTTTCGTCGATTGTGTCGGCGTACGTGCCGGAGGCGCTTTTGTGACAAACGGCACGAAACGAGTCACCGCTGAGGTCTTCGCGAATGTCTTGAGCCGCCAATCGATCGCAAAAAACCGCAAAAACTTCCTCACCGATGGAGCCGCGCGGATCCACTGTGCGCGTGGTATCCAGCTCGGGTCCACAGCCAAACCCAATGGGCAGCACGAAAAGGGCCGCTATTTTTAGGTGCATTCGTCGGCGGGAGCGCATGAAGGCGTGCATCAGTGTACTCGAAGTGAAGTGGCTTTATGCCTTCTTGCAAGCCTTTGGCCGTCGGGTCCAACGCAGCGCATCAATCCTTTTCCCGCGGACGCTGTACTTCCGAAGCGGTCCCGCGCGAGGGGCGAGCCCTTCGGATCGTCGCGTCGTTCGTACGAGAGGACGCTCGAGGATCCATCCGAAGGTTCTTCGCCCTTGAAAAAGCGGGTGACCGTACTGTTTGCGGCTCTCGGACTCTTGGGCGAAGATGCGCGCCATGAGCGCAGTCACCGCATTTCTTTTAGCAGCTGGCCAAGGGACGCGAATGAAGAGCGAGCTCCCGAAGGTGATGCATCCCATCGCCGGGCGCCCGATGATTCATTATCCGGTTCGCGCCGCGCTCGAAGCAGGAGCCGACGACGTCATCGTCGTCGTGGGTCATGGCAAAGAGCTCGTCATCGCCTACCTGAAAAAAGCTTTCGGCGACCGCGTTCGCACGGCCGTGCAGACCGAGCAAAAAGGTACGGGCGACGCCGCCAAGGCAGCGCTCGCGGTCGCACACGCAAACTTCGAAACGGCGCTCATCTTTTACGGCGACGTTCCTCTCGTCGAGGCGAGCGATCTTCGTGCGGTGATCGACGGTGCCAAGAACGCAGATCTCGCGGTGGCGACGTGCGAGCTCGAAAATCCCGCGGGCTACGGGCGCGTCCTACGCGACGAAAAAGGTCGCGCCGTTTCCATCCGCGAAGAGAAAGATCTCGCCTCGGACAAAGAGCGCGCCGTGCGTGAGATCAATCCGGGCATCTACGCGGTGCGCGCCGATCTCTTGCGAGCGACGCTTGCCGAGCTCACGCCGAACAACGCGCAGAAAGAATATTACCTCACGGATGTCGTCTCGCTTTCTGCCGCCAAAAACAAAACGATCGTGACGATCCCCTCACGTGAGCTCGTTCTCGAAGGCGTCAACGATCGCGAGCAGCTCTCGCAAGCCGAGAAAAAGATGGAGAGCGCGATTCGCACGCGTCTTCGCAAAAGCGGCATCACGATTCACGGTGATCCCCGCATCGAGGACGGTGTCACGGTCGAGCCCGGCGCGACGATCGAATCGGGCGTGGTGCTTCGCGGCGAGACGCGCGTCGGCAAGAACACGTTCGTCGATGTCGGTTGCGTGCTCACGAACGCGACCGTCGCGGAAGCGACCATCTTGAAGCCCTATTCGATCATCACCGACTCGATCGTAGGATCGCGCGCGCAGATCGGTCCGTTCTCGCACCTCCGGCCCGAGACGACGATCGGCGACGAAGCGCACGTCGGCAACTTCGTGGAGACGAAGAAAACGCGCATCGCAGAAGGCGCGAAAGCGAATCACCTCGCCTACCTCGGCGACGGCATCATCGGCAAAAACGCGAACGTCGGCGCAGGGACGATCTTCTGCAACTATGACGGTTTCATGAAACACACGACGACGATCGAAGAAGGAGCCTTCATCGGAAGCGATTCGCAGCTCGTGGCTCCCGTTACGATCGGCAAAGGCGCTTACGTCGGCACGGGAACCACGGTGACGCGAGACGTCCCCGAAAATGGTCTCGCGCTCTCACGCGTTCCCCAAGTCATCAAGGAGGGCTATGCCGAACGCCTCCGCATGCGCCTCCGCGCAGCCAAAGAAGCATTGAAAAAGTCGACGTAAACGAGCGTTGCAGCAGCGGGGTCGTCGGAACGATGCTCGTTGCAACGAACGAACGTCACGCTTCGGCAGGCGTCGCGAACCCTCGTTGTTCGCCTTCCAGGAGCGCAGGCAAGAGCTGTGTGAACCTCTCGCCTCGTCTTTTCTCGGCGAGTGCGAGGGACATTGCGCGGGGATCGGCGATGAGAACGACGAGGCGTTTGCCGCGCGTCACAGCGGTGTAGATGAGGTTGCGCGTGAGCATGACGAAGTGCGCGGTCGAGACGGGAATGACGACCGCCGAATATTCGCTCCCTTGAGACTTATGTACTGTACACGCATAGGCGAGGGTCAGCTCGTCGGCTGCGTTCGTCTCGTAAGACACGATGCGCCCTTCATCGAACGACACTTCGAACTTCGCTTCTTCTTCGTCGAATGAAGTGATGCGGCCGACATCGCCGTTCCACACTTCTTTGTCGTAATTGTTGCGGAGCTGCATGACTTTGTCGCCCACACGAAATTGCCGAAAACCAGCTTCGATCGCCTTTCCATGAGGATTGAGCCGAGCTTGGAGCTCCTCGTTCAACGCCTGTGCGCCAATCGCCCCCTTGTGCATGGGCGTGAGGACTTGAATGTCGTTCACCGGATCGAGACCGAAACGTTTTGGAATGCGTTCGCACACGACCTCGAGAAGCGTCTGCTTGGCCTCTTCGGGAGTCTTTCGCTCGATGATGAAGAAGTCGGACTCGCCTTCTCCTTTTTGCGGCATCTCGCCGTTGTTGATGCGGTGCGCGTTCTTGACGATGAGGCTCGCCTCGTCTTGGCGGAAGATCTGTTGAAGACGGACCGACGAGAAGAGGCGACTGTCGAGAAGGTCGCGGAGCACGGCGCCCGGGCCCACACTCGGGAGCTGATCGACGTCTCCTACGAGAACGAAGCGCGTGGAAGGACTCACCGCTTGAAGAAGCGCGTCTCCGAGAATCACGTCGATCATCGAAGCTTCGTCGACGATAACGACATCGCCTTCGATCGGCCGCGCGTCGTTGCGTAAGAATCGCGCGCCTCGCGGCTCGAACTCGAGCAAGCGGTGCAGCGTCGTCGCTTCTTGTTGCGTCGATTCGGAGAGTCGCTTCGCAGCGCGTCCCGTCGGAGCCGCCAACCTCACCGTCAGATTCGCCCCTTTGAAGAGCGCGAGAAGGGTGCGCACGATCGTCGTCTTGCCGACACCGGGGCCGCCCGTGAGAAGCAACACGGGGTGGGCCGCCGCCGCCGCAATGGCCGCGCGCTGGGCGGGAGCCAATTGCACGTGCTTGTCGCGTTCGAAGCGCAGGATGGCTTCGTCGACCCCAGATAGAGGATTCGCCTTCGCGTGCGCGATCTCGAACATGCGAGCGGCCATCCGCTTTTCGGCGGCGTGGAGGTGTCGCAGCGAGAGCACGGAATCAGATCCGTCGTTGCCGATACCCGGCTGAAGAAATCCGCGCAGGAGTAGCGCCGTGATTGCGCGCTCGATCTCGTCTTGCTCGGGCTGGTAGTCACCGCGCGGGAGGAGAGCGAGCGAGCGCTCGAGCAGCATTTCTTTCGGCAGCGCCGTGTGTCCGTCTTCACTCGCATCGGAGAGCGCTTGCAGAACGCCTGCCTGGAGTCGTTCGGTCGCGTTGGGGAGCACACCGATGCCGGCTGCGATTTTGTCGGCGGTGCGAAAGCCGACACCCGTCACTTCGATCGCGAGTCGATACGGCTCGCGTGAAACGATCGTGCTCGCTTCGGTCCCGTAGCGCTTGAAGATGCGTGTCGCGAGCGCTCCGCTTGCTCCGTGCGCCTCGAGAAAAACCATCACGTCGCGCACCTGAAGATGCTGCTTCCAGTGTCTCGCGATCGTCTCCGCGCGGCGATCGCCGAGCCCTTGAACCTCGCCGAGGCGCTCTGGCTGTTCGTCGAGGACGCGCATCGTCGAGAGTCCGAAATGCTCGACGACGCGTTTCGCAAACCCTCGACCGACGCCCGGAACGATTCCCGATCCGAGGTAGCGCTCCATCCCCTTCAACGTGCTCGGCAAGAGCTCGAGTACCGTCTCGGCTTTGATCTGCTCGCCATACTTTTCATCGACGACGCGCTTGCCGCGAACCCGCACGCGCGATCCCGCGCGAACTTCCGGAAAGTTCCCAATGACGGCGATCGCGCTTTTGGCGCCGTCGGCTTTCACCTGAACGATGCGGAAACCCGTGTCGATGTTTTGAAAAGTGACGCGATGGACCTCACCCTCGAGGGTGACGTCGTCGTTCGGGCCGCTTTTCACCGTCTTCTGAATCGCTTCAGTTGAGGCTCTCGGTGCGAACCGTCAGGTTGTACGTGTTGGAAACGCCCGTGGGGAGCGATGCGTTCCAGAGCTGCACGTAGAGCGTGACGAAGCCACCGTTGGCGGGAATCGTGAGACGGTCGGCGACGGCGCGAAGCTGGCCCGTGCAAAACGGCGGCGCAGGTTCAGAGCCAACGGCAACGCAATTGTCGATTGTCGACCCTTTGCAGTTTTCGCGTTCGGTATCGTTGGACGGCGGCGAGGGGGAGTCGTACCAAGCCAAGACGGTATCGATCGTCTTCTCGCCCGAGGTCCACAGGGAGACCGTCGCGGTCTTGTTCGTCGGGTTGCGAACGCTGATGTACTGGTACGGGCGAATCGTCGCCGAGTCGACGGTGTTGGGGCACGAGTTCGATCCCACGCTCTTGAGACGCCCCGCCGTGACGGAGAGATCCAA
>JAHFDV010000323.1 GCA_023248815.1 Myxococcales bacterium | reverse complement strand
GAGACTGCTTCACGACGGTGCCGTCTTTTCCGTAGAGGAGGGGAAGGCCGCCGTCGCTGATGGCGGTGCCTGCGCCCGTTGGCGTGTAGAATGCAGGTATTCCCGCGCCGCCTGCTCGGAGGCGCTCGGCGAGCGTCCCTTGAGGGCAAAGCTCCACCTCCAGCTCTCCCGTGAGGTATTGGCGCTCGAACTCTTTGTTCTCTCCGACGTAGCTCGAGATCATCTTCTTGATTTGGCGATTGCCGAGGAGGATGCCGAGGCCGAAGTCGTCGACGCCGCAGTTGTTCGAGACGAACGTGAGGTCCTTCGACCCGAGCTCGCGGAGCGCGCGGATGCTGTTCTCTGGAATGCCGCAGAGGCCGAAGCCTCCGGCGAGAATCGTTGCTCCCGAAGGAATGTCCGCGCAGGCGTCGCGCGCTGTTTTCGTGACCTTGTCCATTCAGCGCGAAACGTAGCCTAGCCTTCCGTTCGTCGTCGAGCTGACGTTTGCCGATCCAGCCCTCATTTTCCTGCATGGGCGATGTAGGAAGACCTCGACTTTTTCGGCCCATGTAGGCGATCGTTGCAGGGATCTTGGCCGGTCCGGGCGAAGCGTGATCGAGTCGGATCGTGCGGCTCCGTATTTTCCCTGTCCTCGGCCCTCTTCTCCTCGTTGCGGGAGGGGTTTTCATCGCAGGGAGCTCGGTCGCGGCGACGACGCCGAAGAACGTTCGAGCGAGTCGCAGTATCGGGTCGCCCTCCGAAGGTCATCTCGCGTTCGGCGTTCATCTCCCAGCCGCGCCCTATCTTCGCGTCCTGCCCGTTTGCGAACCAGGAGACGAGCGCTGGGGAACGAAGTCGCTCGTCGACTTGATCGATCGCGCCGCGAAGGCGACGGCCCGCGACTTTCCTGGCGCCCGCACGACCATCGGTGATCTCTCGCGTCACGAGGGCGGGGAGATCGACGGCCACGCTTCGCACGAGAGCGGACGCGATGTCGACGTTCTCTTCTTCTCGAAGGACAAACGTGGAAAGCCCGTCTATCACGAGGGATTCGTCGCCTACCGCGCAGACGGCACGCCGAAGTTGGGCGGCGAATTTCGCTTCGACGACGCGCGAACGTGGGCCCTCTTGAAGCACATGCTGACCGATCGCCAAGTCCCGGTGAGTCGCGTGTTCATCGCGGGCCACATCCGAGCGCGCCTGCTTCACTATGCGGCTTCTGCTGGGGAGTCGATCGACATGCGCGATCACGCGGCGTCGGTAATGGTTGAGCCTGCGGGAGTATTGCCGCACGACGATCACTTCCATCTACGCATCGCGTGTCCTCCCGATGTCGCGGGTTGCATCGAGGCGGCCGCACCGAGGAAACGAATCCGCGCGATCAAGAAACCGCTTCGATCGCTCCGCGAGCCGCTCAGCCCCGAAAAGCCTTCCGTGCACGACAAAACTTCCACGCCAGCCAAGCCCGAGGCCGCGACGCCCCCAAAGACGTCGTCGTCGCGCACGAGTGCGACCGCAAACGTGTCCGACCCGAGCGACACCAACGCGTCTGATTCGCCTGCAAGTACCGACGATCCCGAGTGATCTCTTTGCCCGCTCCGGGTAAGATGGCCACCTCATGACCGAACGGAAGAAATGAGGGCGCTCGAGAACGCGCTCGAAAAGGTGCGGACGAGCGGCCTCCCCGAGGTCGTGACGGTCATCGGCGCCGGTGGCGTCGGTAAAACGAGGCTCGTTCGAGATTTCCTGCAGAAGCTGCGCGGACAACGCGACAAGTCGCCGCGGGTCTTTCGTGGAAATGCTCGGGAGGCGGACGCACA
This sequence comes from Myxococcales bacterium, assembly GCA_023248815.1. GTDB lineage: Bacteria > Myxococcota_A > Polyangia > Polyangiales > Polyangiaceae > JAHFDV01. The sequence continues at coordinate 5,227 of JAHFDV010000323.1, read as the reverse complement.
CTTCGGGATTTTCGCTCGCGTCCTCCGCGCGCGCTTCGGGCTCGTCGAAGGAATGGATGCCGAAGCCGCAAAGGCGCAGATTCGCACGCAGGTCGCGGCGGCGCTCGACGACCGCAAAGTGGGCGATGTCGTCTATTTTCTCGGGCAGCTCCTCGAGCTCCAGTTCCTCGATTCGCCGATGACCAAGGCCGTCGAAGGCGACGGGGAGCAGCTGCGATCGCTGCGGCGTGCCGTCGTGAAGCACTTCTTCGAAGCCGACGCCGGCGTCGGGGTGAAGGTCTCTCCGGACGCGCCACCGCGCTCTCCCGTCGTTCTCGTCTTCGACGACGTGCACTTTGCCCAAGAAGATTCGCTCGAGCTCCTGCAGTACCTCTGCCATCACCTGCGAGCGCCCATTCTCATCTTGGTCATTGCGCGGCCCGAGCTCGTGGCGCGCAGGGACGACTGGCTCGAGGGGCCCAAAGGGCGACATTTCTCGATTCAACTGGGCCCGCTCTCCGACGATGACGCTGCGATAGTGATGTCGGATCTGCTTCAGCCGTGCGGAAAAGACGAGGCCGTCGACGATCTCATCGACGCCGCATGCACGCTCGCAGGCGGCAATGCCGGCCTTCTCGAGCAAATGCTCCGCATCTTTTTCGACATCGGTGTCATCGAAGACGACCAATCCGAAGCAAGCGCCGAAGAGCGCTGGTTGATTCACGCCGACAAGCTCTCGTCGGTGCGTCTCCCGATGACCGTCGAAGAGGCCGTGTCGGCGCGCATCTCTTCGCTTTCTCCGGAAGAGCGGGATCTGCTCGAACGCGCGGCGACGATGGGCGGTGTGTTCTGGCTGGGCGGGCTTCTCGCGACCTTGCGCATCTCGAGCAAGGTCCCAGACATTTGGAATTGGGAGGACGCGGAAGACGCGCGTCGCGTACGCGCAACGATGCGTGACCTCACCGAGCGCGATTACGTTTTGCGTCTCCCGGACAGCACGTTTCCTGGCGACGAAGAATATGCGTTCAAGCACAATCTCGAGCGCGAGACCCTTTTTCGTCTCGTCGCTCCGCAGCAGCGGAAGCGCTTCCACGCAGCCATTGCCGATTGGCTCGCCTACAAGGATCACGTTCGCACGCACGAAGAATACGTGGCGATGCTTGCGCGTCACCGCGAGCAGTCGGGGGCGCGTGCACAAGCTGCGATCGCCTATCTCGAAGCGGCGCACGTCGCGCGCTCGCACTACGCCAATGAAGCCGCAGCGCCGTATTACGAGCGCGGATTGAAGCTCATCGAAGAAGACGGTGTCGAGGTCGACCCGGAGCGACACATTCGCGCGCTTCATCATTACGGTGACGTGCTGCAGTCGCTCGGCAAGAACGACGCGGCAATGGCGGTCTTCAAGCGCATGCTCGCGCGTGCTTACAAGATCGACCAGCGCACGAAGGGTGGCGCGGCGCATGGCCGCATCGGCCGTCTCTATCGCGAGGTCGGCGAGCTCGACAAAGCCGCGCGCCATCTCGACGCGGCGCACCGACTCTTCGAGGGCGGGGGAGACGAGCGCGGCGTTGCGAGCACCATCGACGACATTGGTAAAGTGCATTGGCTTCGCGGCGACTACCCGAAGGCTCTCGAGGCGACAGAGCGAGCGCTCGCAATGCGAAGGCGCATGGGGGATCGTCGATCGATCGCGCTGAGCCTCAATAATCTCGGCCTCGTTTATCAAGACTCCGGGCAGTTCAAAGAGGCGCTCAACGCATTCGAGCAAGCGTTGCTCATTCGTCGTGAGATCGGCGATCTCGTCGGCGTGTGCGTCTCGCTCAACAACCTCGGAACGGTTGCACAAGACCAGCGCGACGACGGGCGCGCGCTCGTCCTCTTTCAAGAAGGTCTCGAGGTGGCGCGAGAAACCGGCGATCGCAGCCGCATAGCGCTCGTTCTCACGAATCTCGGAGAAACATTGACGCGGCTCGCGCGCGCCGAAGACGCCGTGAAGAGTCTCAAGGAAGCCGAGGCGATCGTCGAAGACCTCGGCGACAAGATTGGTCTCGGCGAAGCGTCACGCGCACTCAGCAAGGCATATCTCGCTCGCGGCGAAACCGCGCAGGCGAAGTCGTCTGCGTTGCGTGCCGTGCAAACGTTCCGCGACGTAGATAGCAAAGTTCAGCTCGGCGTCGCGTTGCGTACCCTAGGTGAAGTCGCCGCGGCGTCGACGGCGAGCGCCGAGGGTCTCGATGAAGCGCGCGAGCACATCGCTGAAGCCGCTCATATTTTCCAGACGATCGGCAACGAAGTCGAGCTCGCGCGGAGCCATCGCTCCCTCGCGGAGATCTTGCGCTCACTCGCGCGGACTGCGGGAGACCACACGCTCCTCCAAGAAGCCGCGAGCCACGCCGAAAAGGCCGACGCCGTCTTCGCGCGAATGCATTCGAGCGTTCCGCGAACGACGTGAGCCTTCGCTAAAGAAGCCCCGGGCCATCGCGGTCTACCAACCGTCGCGGATTCGCGTCAGTAGCGGATGACGCTCTCGACCTTGACGGGCAAAAGCTTCTCACGGCCGCCGAGGAACGAGAGCTCGATCACGAAGGCATGGGCGACGAGGTAGCCGCCTTGGCGCTTCACGAGGTCGGCTGCGGCTTTGGCCGTGCCGCCCGTTGCGAGAACGTCGTCGACGATGATTACGCGAGACTCCTGAACGATCGCGTCGCGGTGCATCTCGAGTGAGTCGATGCTGTATTCGGTTTTGTAGGTGACCTGATCCACCTCTGCCGGAAGCTTGCCGGGCTTGCGCGCGGGGACGAAGGCTGCATTCAGGCGTGCGGCGAGTGCGCCGCCGAAGATGAAGCCGCGCGCGTCGATGCCGACGACGGTGTCTATCTGTTCGCCGATGAATCGCTCGGCGAGGACGTCGAGCACGATGTGGAACGCCTTCGGGTTCGCGAGGAGGGGAGTGACGTCTTTGAAGACGATGCCCGCCTTCGGGTAGTCGGGCACGTCGCGAATCTTCGACGCCGCGAAGGCGATCGCATCACGCGGGACGGCGAGCTCGAAGGGGTGACGCGCGCTGATGGGGCTCGGCTCTTCACCGCGGGTCGACCCTGGTTTTGCGGCCTTCTTCGCGTTTCCGGGCTTGATGGCGCCCTTCGGCTTTGCGGAGGCCGGCGTCCTCGCCGTGGCTCTCGTCGTGCTCGATTTGCTCTTGGCCGATGCTGACGACTTGTTCGTTGCAGAAGATGTCTTCGTCGCTTTTCGGGTGGCCATTTTCTAGCGCGATGTTCGCACGAAACCGAGCGCGGCGTCGAGCGCGGTGGCGACACGCTCACGTCCTTCTTTCTCACGAAGCGTGAGGTCGAGAATGAGTGGAGTGACTGTCGCGATCCCGCGTTCGAACAAGTAGCCGTCCGTTCCGGCAATCCCGCGGTCAGGACGCGGGGCGCCGCCAATCCAGGCATACGGACGTCCTCGCGGATCATGGCGAAGATCGACGAGATCTTCGTAGAGGCGCGTACCGAGAACCGCTGTCTTCACTTCGCCCTTCCATCCGAGGGGGAAGTTGAAGCTCAGGAGCTGCCCCTTGAACGAGCGATCGGCAAGGACGCGCTTCGTGAACGTGGCGATGACGCGCGCGATTTTCGTGAAGTCGGAGCCGACCTCGGCGCTGATCGCGATCGCAGCCTTACCTCGCAACGCCGCCTCGCGTGCGCCAGCAACCGTGCCCGAATAGAAGACGTCTTGGCCGAGGTTCGGGCCGTGATTGATGCCCGACAGCACGACGTGCGGGGAGGAACGGAACAGCTTCTTCTGCGAACAGAGTGCGGTATACACGCAATCTGCGGGAGTGCCGTCCACCGAGATGATGCCCGGCGAGACGTGGCGGATTCGGAGCGGGCGATGGAGCGTCAGCGAATGGCTCATCGCGCTCTGCTCCGTTTCGGGAGCGACGATCGTGACTTCGGCGAACCGCGCGATCTCACGTCGAAGAGCGAGAATTCCCGTGGCGAAGTGACCGTCGTCGTTCGTGAGAAGGACGTGAGGCCGAGATACGCCGGCTTTGGCGCTCCCTGGCTTCTTCGATGTCTTGGCCTTCAACGTGACTTTTTTCGACTGCATGGCTCGCCTTTTTCTCGCGTACAAAGTTCCGCCAGAAGCTTGGCTTCGGCCGGCGTCCCAACGTGTTCGACGATGCGGCGATTGAGTGTCGTGCGCACGCTCGCGGGGTCGACTTCTGCGAGGGTCGCGAGCTCCTCGAGCTCCGATGGAAAAGAGGGGAGCTCGTTTTCTACGCGCGCGCTGCAGCTGTCATCTTTCAATTTTCGGCACGCCGCGAGGAGGAACTCCGCCTCTTCGCGATAAGCCATGCCCGCAGCAACGCGTGGAACGAGGAGCGCTCGCGTGCCCTTTGGATTCTTCATCCCGAGCGCGCGCGCCTCGAGGAGGCGCGACACTTTGGTCGCTTCGTAACCGGCAAGGCGCCATTCGCGATCGGACGTCGACTAGGCCTTCGGTGCGGCGCGCGCTGCGAGCTGCTTCGCGAAGTCGACGGCCATGTCGCGGGTTCGCTGATCGAGCGAGGGTGTCGCAGCCACTTCTTCGAGCATCTTCACGCGCGCACGCGCATCGGCGTCGGCAAGTGCGCCTTCGATGACTTCCTTCGCCCAAAGCGCCTCGAGCTCGCGATATGCCCGACTCCTCCGATACTCGGACCCTTCGGGAATCGTCGCGCGGGCGCGGCCATAGCCCGTGATGCAGTCTCCCGCGAGACACGTTTGGCGAGCGTCTTCGAGCGTCACTTCCTCGGCAGCGACGACGGCGGGCCGCGTCGGCGCGGGTGAATCGTCGGGGCTGCGGTCGCAAGGGCCGAGGAAAAGCGCGGCGAGAGCGAGGAAGACGCTGTTGCCGCCAATCATTTCGAGCTGCATCATCTATGAACGGCGGAGCCATTTCTAGGGCTCATTTCGGCTTGCTAAAAGCCTCACCCCGAAGAGACACTTCGCGGCATGTTCGTCCGACGCGCGTCGCTTTGGTTTTCGCATCTCGTTCCCATCTCCGCTGCGGCTCTCTCTTTCGCTGCCTGTGGAGGAGCCGAGCCCATTCCGACGACCGAAGCACACGTCACGGCGCCGCCGCCGTCCGCGCCGGCCTCGGCGCGCACGCAGCAGAATCTGGGTGTCACGGAGACATTGTTCGGGACGCAGGTCGCCGACCCTTATCGCTACTTGGAAGATGGCGCGCGCGATGAGACGAAGCT